>DASVOW010000614.1:0-3622 GCA_036383155.1 Ktedonobacterales bacterium | reverse complement strand
ATGGGTGAGGATGGCGATGGCGTTGCCCATCGTGCCGGAGGGAAAGAAGACGGCGGCGTCTTTGCCGACTTTCTCCGCTGCCAGAGCTTCGAGTCGGTTGACCGTCGGGTCTTCGCCGTAGACGTCGTCGCCGACCTCGGCACGGTACATGGCTTCGCGCATGGCGGGGGTGGGATGGGTGACGGTGTCGCTGCGCAGATCGACCCGCGCCTGTGAGGCGAGCGGGTCGACGCTTGCCTCGTATGCAGTGGACATGCTGGGCTTCCTTCTATCGAGTGTGGCCTGCGTGGGCTGGTCAGTGTTCACCAGAGAGTGTAGCATATGCTGTTTCCGATAGAGCGTGCGGCGGGATGAGTGGCCGGTCATGTGGCCGTTTGTATTGCCGGAAGTGTTGCCGATTTTTTGCCGGGATTCTTGCGGTGCGATTGGCGTTTGTGGCATAACCCCTTGAATTGCAGAATAGAGGCGTACGGGCAACGTTGCAGCTCTTGCCGTTTTTGCCGGGAATGTTGCCGGAATTCTTGCCGGTGATGTTGCCGCAAGAGAGGCCGGCGGTTGCAGCCGCAGCCGGTGGCCAGTGCCTGCAGGCAATTGGCAGGCAATTGGCACTTCGTGCCGCAAAGTCCACCCGCATGGACTGACTTCGGGCGAGCAAGATGCCTGATGGTGGCTGGCGATCTTGCCGGAAGCATTGCCGGTGCGATCGCTGCTGGCGGCGTTACTCCTTTAATTGCGGAGTGGAAGTGCGGAGGCGACGCTGTAGACATTGCCGTTCTTGCCGGCATCATTGCCGGAATGTTTGCCGGAACAATTGCCGACGTAGGATATGCTGCGCGAGTGCTGATTTTTTCAGGAGATAGGGTTGCTGCCGCTTCGGAATCACTGCGGGAGAGGAGGCGTGGGGTATTGCCGTTTTTGCCGCTATTTCGTTTTTTGATGGTGAGAGGGTGGCTACTGGCGTACTGAATGGATGTGGCGGAGCCGCCATCTGCAGTGTCATGGAGCATGACTTCGAGAAGGGATGGACAACGATGGGCTGAGAGCATGGGGAATCCTTTCCACTGAAAGCTAGCATAGATCGAACCTGGCGTTTACAGCATCCTGCTAGAGTGACCGACAACAAAGCCGCAGGGCAAGGGATGTGGGGATGAGAGGGGGCAGTATTTTCCCCAACACTCGGCTGCTGCATTATAGAACACATTTTCTTATTTGTCAAGGGCAGCGGGGTTAGAGGCGCGCAACCTCATCCGCCACGATCTCTTGACTTCGTCTGAGCTCTCGATTTCGCGGTGAGGCGCCCCTTTTTCTCGTCTTCCAGCCTTTCACCACCGACTGTCCGCATAAGATCTTCCGAGTCGCGCACAACCTGCCCAGCCCATGCCCATACGTCGGCGCAGTAGTGTTCGGCTGTGTCGAGCCGCACATCGGCGATGGTGTGCGTCCAAGCGATCGATTCTACACCGGCGAGCTTGGGACCTTTGGTGAAACTGTATGTTCGGTTCCCACTGTCAACGGCCTTGCGTTGGTCTCGACGCGCCTGGGCGGGAGTTAGCCCAGCGAGGAAGTGGGCGAGCGTCTGCCGCACTCTGATCCAGCCTTCGCGGGAGTAGCGATTGTGCTGGAGCATGAAGCAGGGGACAGACAAGTGGTGGACGGCGAGGGAGGCCGGGTCTGTCATTTCTCGTGCCTGACCGGCGTTGAACCGGTCCTCGCATGTCTCATCTGTACTGAATGTCGCGCCGCACTGAAGGCAGCAGTAGGGCATGTGCACGATCTCCTCGTTCAAGGACGAGAGAGGCAGAAAAGCCTTCTCACGACCTGAAATACCTCCTTCCACCGTTTGGGCGAGTTCTTGGCCTGCGGTAGCCCACTCCAGTAGTATAACAGGCGAAGAATGCCTGGAGCACTGAAGCGAGGGCTTCGGGGGATACGTTGTGGATCTAGACTTCCAGGGTTCGAAAGATGGCTTATAACGCACAAACTAAGGCGCCCCCTCAGTATGGAGCAGGCGCATGATTTCATGCTCATCAACTCAACGGATACTGAATCCACCCGGGTTGTTGTTGCTCGCTCGCTACACTCGCTGAAGCCACGCGGGCAATCCCCGGCGGGGAGCCGCCGCGAGAGGGCAACGTCCCCGGCGGATGCGCTATCAGTTGCCGGGAACGAGTGAGTAGGCTATACTCGGCAGGCGCGAGAGGCTGCTCGCCCGTTCCGCGGCGCTGGCCGGCCGCACTTCGACCGCCGCTATCTGCTGGGCGGTTGACATGAGCCATGTCCACTGGGCTGCGACCGGCTGGCTGGCATGCATCCGGGTTGCTGCCGAACGGCCCGCACCTTTCGGGACATCCAAACCTCGTTCATGGAGTGCTATCATGCGTAAACTTGCCAACGGCTCAGGGATGATCAACCGTCTTATCGGCCGGCTGGCCGCCGCGAAGGGCGGGGTGCTGGCGGTGGCCGTCACCCTTGCTCTCATCGCAGGCGCGGGAGTCGGATTCGCGTCGCTGCACGGCTCCGCGCCGACCAAGCCGGCGGCCGACTCCGCGCCGACAGCGACCGCGCCGGGGGCCGCGACACAGACCCTGGAGCCGCCTGAGCCGCCTGAGCGGACGGGGTCGGCTCAGGTCGCTAAGGCAACGCCGGTGCCGGGCGCCACCCCGACGGCGACATGGTGGGCAGGGCCACCCCCGGCCACAATCTCGGGGCCCACGCCAACGCCGTCCGTGCCACAACTGAACCTTATCCCCGTAATGTACATTCAGGAGCCACAGGGGTGCGGAGCGCTGTACCCCAATTATTTCCAAAACGGGTTCACGGTGCAGAACGCCGGTGGCGCAACCCTGACCTGGCAGATCTCGCGCACCGCATCAGGGCAACAGGGCACTGCCGGCTCAACAGGGATACAGTTCAGTACAATGGGCGGTTCGTTAGCTGCGGGTCAGTCGCAGTATGTACAGATGTACTGGGAAGGCGGTAGTACCCCAACTACCCGACCACCGACAGGCAGCATCTACTTCACGATTACGAGCAACGGTGCGATTTGGAGCAACTTTGGCCCGGACCAGCAGATGGATATCGGGTGCGGCCCGAGCTAATATTCGTTTCGTCTCGGTCCCACTCGTTTGCGGATCTGCTTCGGCCACCAACAGAGCAGCGTCGCGGTGCGGATGAGGGCGGGCCGACGCTTGAGGGCCACACAGCGGCGGCTTGGGCGTCGGCGTTATCCCATGCCCGGAGCTTACTTCGACCGAGCCCGAATTGGTATGAGTCGCTGCGCTACTGCTCCTGGGTGGTAGAGGCTGAGCTGACCGGTACGGTGGCCTCTCCGCCGCGCGGCTCTGGCATAAGGACCGCGCGACCGACGATCTTGCCGGCGTCGAGGTCGTGTAGCACGTCGTTGGCGTCCGCCAGGGGGAAGGTGGAGCTGGTGATATGGACTTTGCCCTGGTGCGCCAACTCCATCAGCTCAGCGAGATCTGTATAGCTGCCGACGAGGTTGCCCACGATATTCAGCTCGGAGAAGATCATGGTGATCGTCGGCGACGCAACCGTCCCACCGTAGCCGATGATCGAGTATGTCCCGCCCTTGTGCAGCATGGCCATGCCGCTTTCCGGCGTG
>DASVOW010000613.1:0-2052 GCA_036383155.1 Ktedonobacterales bacterium | reverse complement strand
CTGCAACGCCTCGCGCACCGGCGTGCGGCTCATGCCCAGCGCCTCGGCCAGCGCCTCGTCGCGCAGTGACTCCTCCGGCGCAAGCGTGCCATCGATGATCCAGTCGCGCAGCCGCGCATAGGCCTCGTCACGCAGACACACACGCGACACAACCGTAACCTCTTGTGGCAATGGCATAACGAGATCCTCTGATGAATAGCAATGGTCTGATGTGCCCAAAAACTGTATACAGTATACTGAATGCAAAGCGGGAAGGCAATAGTGATAGTGTGCAGTGGAGCACACCTGGCGCTGTACCGCACCTAGGTTGGATTCGATGGCCAGGGTCGTTCATCCAGAAGGACAACGTGAGTACGAGGCCACCGGACAATGATGCGTATCACTCTTGGACACTATCCCCCATCCCGTACATACCGCGAAAGCTGGCGGACTGGCATGGGTATTGCTGGATGCTTGACAAGAAAGGGCTTAAGCCCGCCGCAAGCCACGCCGTTGCAACGACGGCGGTGAGGCGCGTCCTGGCTTCAGCCAGTCGTCTCACCCGTTTGTCATGTAGCCTATCGCGTGATAAAATGGATACATGGAGAATACACAGAAGACCGAGCGGCGGATCTCCATCCGCTTTCCGTTGGATGTGCTGGATGCGATACGCACGCTCGCCAAACAGCATGAACGCTCCTTCAACGGAGAAGTGATCTGGGCATTACGCGAGTATGCCGAACGACACAAACGTGAGCGGTAAGTGACGAGGTCAGTGGCGATGGGAGAGACGGCGCACAAGAGCTACAAGTATAAGTTGCAGCCGACACCCGAACAGGAGCGGGCGTTGGAGTTGGTTTTGTGGCGCTGCCGCACGCTCTACAACACGGCGCTCGAACAACGCATCTTCCTGTACCGGCAGCGCGGCGTCTCCCTCTCACGGTACAGCCAGGAGGCGGAGCTGAAAGACCTGCGTGCCGCGCTGCCGGACTATGCTGCCGTGCACAGCCATGTGTTGCAGGATGTGCTGGCCCGGCTGGACAAGGCCTATCAGGCATTCTTCCGACGCATCCAGGCCGGTCAGACACCCGGCTACCCGCGCTTTCAGGGGCGCAATCGCTACCACAGTTTCACCTACAAGGAGTATGGCAACGGCGCGCGACGCGATAACGGCTTTTTGGTGCTCTCCAAGATAGGACGCATCGCTGTCCGTTGGTCACGCCCGATAGAGGGCATACCTAAGACGGTTACTCTCTCCAAAGAGGCAGACGGCTGGTATGTCTGCTTCTCCTGTGCCGATGTCCCTACACAGCCGTTGCCTCCGACCGGACGTGAGACGGGCATTGACGTGGGGCTGAAGGTGTTTCTCATCACGAGCGAGGGAGGCGTGGTAGACAATCCCCGCCATCACCGCAAAGCCGAGAAGCAACTCAAGAAGGCGCATCGCCGCGTCTCCAGGCGCAAGAAGGGCAGCAGACGCTGCGCAAAGGCGGTCAGGTTGCTGGCGAAGAAACATCAGCAGATCAGGCGCCAACGGCAGGACTTCCATCACAAGACAGCACTGGCGTTGGTGCGTGAATACGACACGATCTACCTTGAGGATTTGCGGGTGGCCAACCTGGTACGGAATCAGCACCTGGCGAAGAGCATCAGTGATGCTGGCTGGGCGCAATTCCGTACCATCCTCGAATGCAAAGCAGGATACGCTGGCAAACGAGTTGTCGCCGTGCCACCCGCCTATACCTCACAGGACTGTTCAGGCTGTGGCACCCGCATTCCCAAGAGTCTCAGCGTGCGCACCCACGTCTGTGCGTCCTGCGGCCTCGTGCTCGATAGAGACGAGAACGCGGCGCGCAACATTTTATGGGCCGGGCAGGCCCTTCGGGGACTCGCGGGGTTGCCTGCGGGGACGAACCGAGAATCTGTCGCTCTTTAGAGCGTGCGGAGTGTCAAACTTCTGGGATAATGTGGCGGGCGTACGGAGTGGCAGTGGCGACCTCGCCAGTCGCCGCAGACACCTACGGCAACCGCGATTGTGAGGGGAGGGAGGAGCGCTATGCGCCAGTCTGGGGG
>DASVOW010000612.1:0-7060 GCA_036383155.1 Ktedonobacterales bacterium | reverse complement strand
TCCCCAGATTTGGGTATGCCTCGTGTTAGGCACGGGGCGACATTGGTCGCGTCACATGAGGCGTGACACGATCGAAAGAAAGGTTACTATTTTGGCCACCGATCAGACACTGCGGTGTCGCGAGTGCGGTCGTGATTTCGTCTTCACGGCTGGCGAGCAAGAATTTTATGCGAGCAAGGGCCTGATGAACACGCCGTCGCGCTGCCCCGAGTGCCGCGCGGCCCGCAAGTCATCCATGTCAGGCGGCTCGTATGGCGGTGAGCGTGCACCGCGACAGATGTATACCGCCAACTGCTCTTCATGCGGCGGCGAGGCTCGCGTGCCTTCCAGCCGCGCGGCGACAAGCCCGTCTACTGCAGCAACTGCTTCCAGCAGATCGGTGGCGGCGCTCGTAGTGGCAGTGGCAGCAGCTACGGTTCACGCTGGTAGCCTCACCCACACGTTGCGTGTGTGGCGCACCGAATCGGCTGCGCAAGCGCCTGGACTCCTCAGGGTCCGGGCGCTTTCTCTTGTCATGTGCTCTTGCTCACGTCGCTCAGGCTGGTGGTTTGAACGATGACCTATCGCTTACTCGTCCTCGATGTAGACGGCACACTCCTCGACTCCGCGCACACCCTGCGGCCGCGCGTGGCTGACGCCGTCCGGTCCGCACAGGCAGCCGGCTTGACGGTTGCGCTCGCAACGGGGAAGCTCCTCAGCTCGGTGCAGCCCTTGCTCGATGCCATGGGCGTGCGTGGCCCGCAGATCGTCTTGAATGGAGCCGCAATCCAAGATACTGCAACGGCAGCGACAGTCCGTTTTTGTCCACTGAATGAGGGGGACCGCAGGGCAGTCATCGAGACCGTGCGCGCGGCAGACCCGGATGTGCTGATCTCGCACTTCGCCCTCGATACCATCCTTGTCGATCGACCCCATCCGATGCTCGGCATCTTTGCCGAATATGGCGAAGGTCCCGTGGAGATCGTCGACGATCTCCTCATGTCCGGCCTGCCACCCGCCGCTAAAATCCTGGTGACTGGCGTGCCCGAGCAATTGGTGGCGCTGCGTAAGATCGTCACTCCCCATCTGCAGCAGCGCGTCCTCATCACCACCACCACGCCGCAATTCCTCGAATTCTTCGACTTCGCCGCCGGCAAAGGACAGGCGCTTTCGGTGCTGCGCGACGCACTGAACGTGCCACGTGAGGCCATCATCGCCATGGGCGACGGTGAAAACGATGTGCCGTTGCTGCGCGAGGCCGGCTTGTCCGTGGCAATGGCGAATGGCGCGGAGGGCACGCGCGCCATCGCCGACCGCATCGCCCCAAGCAACGACGAAGACGGCGTCGCCGAGGTACTGGAGGCACTGCTACAGGGCGAGTAGGTCACCCGTCAGAGCGTAACCTACTCCCCGAATGTTGGACCTTGCGGCATTTTGGTGCAAGGTCCAACACAAAGCCTGGAGAGCTACTCACCAGCCTACCGGCTATCCAGAATATGCCTGCCTATGCCCCGCGTGTCGCCCAGGCAGCGGCGACAAGCGCCAGCAGCGCCACCAACACCGGCACGCCGAGCCACCAGCTCAGGGGCGGGCGGTTCTCCTGGGAGACGGTGCGTGGAGCCATACCTTCCCATGCGCCGATGCCGAGCGCCGTCAGCACAATGCCAAACAGCCACAACAGGTTGCGCGTCACTCCGTTGGGAAGTGTGGTGAAAATCGGCAGCACAAACGCCGCCGTGAAAAGGCCGGCAACGGCGACGAGTTGCAGCGCCTCGGCAATGCGGAAGCAGGCGAGGTCACGTCCACTCAGCTCAGTCAGCTCGCTCGCGACAAGATCGACATCGCCCTCATCCTCACGCATCGGTGTGACCCGCGCCAGCACAGGCAACGTCAGCGCAAATGCCACAGCCGCCAGCAGACGAGTAATCAGCGGCAGCATGGTCAAGGCGCCGTTGCTCGGTGCTGCGCTCAAGCCTAGCGTCTCAGCTTGCTCGGCGCTGGCGGTCAGCGCAAGGATCACTGGGACGGCTGCACCGGCCAGGAGACGGACGTTGCGATCGGCCGCAAGTCGAGTGTAAGGCGAAAGGGTGGACCATCCGATGAGCAGACGCATCAACGGCAGACCCAGCAACAGCCCGCCCTCGACGATGAGATCGCCTGTTAAGCCGAGCGCCGCGACGAGGGGATTCCCTGGCACTGGCAAGAATATCAACGCCAGCAGCGGGAAGAGCGGCGCTACGCTGGAGACCAGCATCAGCACCCACCCCGTCGCCCCGGCTGGCAGCAACGTATCACGTGCAATCGCGCCGCGCACCTCCTCGACCAGCGAAAGCGGCGGCGCAAATCGCCCTCGCCCCATGACCGCGCGGGCGCTATCACGCGCCCACGTGAGCGCCACGGCCGCGATACCCGCTGCGATAATGCCCGGATAGAGCAGCACCGTCAGGATAAACGCCACGATACCATTCATGCCTCAGCCTCCTCATCCTCACCCTTCTCCGTAGCAGTGGTATCGTCAGCCGCGGCGGCGGTCGCGATCAGCTCAGACGCCTCGGCTATTGCCGCCAGGATCGCCGCGGGAGCCGGTGGACAGCCTGCGATCTCGACATTGACATCTAGCTCCTCCGCCGTGCTCGCGACGAGGTGCGGGCTGCCGCGAAAGACACAGCCGTCGATAGCGCAGTTTCCCACAGCGACGAGCGCGCGGGGCTGCGGTGCCGCCTCGACGAAGGCGCGTGCCTCAGCGCGAGCGGCGGCAGTGAGCGGGCCGGTGATCAGGAGGATATCCGCATGGCGCGGGCTGCGGGCAAAGCTGATGCCCTGCGCGCTGAGTTTCGGGGCATAGCGCCCGGCGAGCAGCGCCGTAATGCTCTGATGACAGGCGCCACAGCCACCCGCTGCTACAGGCAACACCCAGACCGCCGCCTGCCGCCGCGGGCGTGTTGTATTCGCGCTCATGCTCGTCCTCCCCTGGTGCGCTGGTTATTGCCGCCCTTGCGCGCCTTCCCACTCCTGGAGCCGCGCTGCGCGGCGACGAATGCGCCGTTGCCATTGCGATTGGCGGCCGGAGTGGGAGTAGAAAGCGAGGTATCGGGCGGCTGCTCGCCATCTTCCGCCTCCATATCGCTGATTTCAGTATGGTGCTGCGCGTCGTCCGTGCCTTCGCTCTCTGCGCCCGAGAACTGCATCTGCCCAGATGGACTGGCCTCAGCCTGCTCATGCACCCACTCGACGTCCAGCGCATCCCCGTCTGGGGCATCTGCGCCACCATCCTGCCGGTGCTCTTCCGCATCGTCGTCTTCCGCATCGCCATCTTCCGTGCCATTCAGCAGCCACCGAGAGCCAGGCAGGGCCACCTCCGAGTGGATGGCGGGTGCAAGATCTCCCCACGCTTCCACAGGGGGCGGCAACGCGAACTCCGTCGCGGCTTCCGTTGGCTCGACACGCCGGCCGGACAGCACGATTGGTCTCACCTCGCGTGTCCCGCTGGGGAGGAGGAACGCCAGCAAAGCGCCTACCAGCACAATGACCAGCCATGCAATGCTAGGCAGCCAGGACGCCGTCCCCGCGCTATAGCCGATCAGCGACACCTTGAGCGTCGCATCGAGCGTGGCGGGCTGGAGTAATGCTGAGGCGGCGCGTGTCGCGCCAAGCGACAGCAGCGCCTGCGGAGCGATTCCCACGACCAGCGCCAGCAGGGCAAAGATCGCGGCGGGTAGTTCCGGCAGCCATCTGAGGCCAAGCGAGGCTGCGGCATTCGACGTAGCCTCCGGTGTCTCCTCATCCGTTGACGATTCCTCGTCTCCCTCAACCTGCGGATCGGTGGCCAGCACCTTGGATGTGCTCACCGCTTCCGGCGCGGATACCTCTACAGCCTCTGCCGACGATTCCGGCATCTCGATTGCCTGCGCCGGTGCGCCAAAAAGCGAGGCAAAGGCCGGAGCCGTCGCCCGTAGCAACGCCAGCGCCAGCAAGACATCCCCAGCCCAGGCGACACCCATGAGCGGGACGGGCAACCCACGTGCATGCAGCGCGCCAGCCGATACCAACTGGCGCGACACAAAACCACCAAAGAGCGGTGCGCCTACCAGCGTGATAACGCCGATGCTCCACGCCGCAAGGTGCAATGGTCGTTGCGGCATGCCAACCGCGCGCGGCCCCGCGCCTTCGGGCTCGATGTCGCTCGTGAGCGTGCCGCCGGAGAAGAGCGCGGCAATCGCCGCACCGCCGCCAAGCACGGTCGTCGCCAGCAACAGTGGCACGCCGAGCACGCTCTCCGGCTCGCCGACGCCAAGGGCTATCAGCCCCCAGCCGCCCTGCGCTACCGCCAGATACGCCAGCAACGCGCGTGCGTCGTTACGCCCCAGCGCCAGCAATCCAGTGACGCCCACGGTGAGCGCGCCAAATACCACAAACGCGATACCTGCGGTGATAGGCGGCGCAGTGCTGCCTGCCACCTGCTGCTGGTGCGGCCAGAGATTGCCGGCATCCTCGATGGCGCTATACGTACGCGCGCCAACGAATATCACCACCGGCACCAGCGCGAGCACCAGCGCGGCCAGCCCGGCAGGCGTAACCAGGGCCGCGCGTCTACGCACCCACGCGGTGAATGGATACGCGCCAGCGGCGAAGGCGAGCGCCACTGCCAGCCCCACCACCTGCGGCCAGGGCATGCCGCCGCGCCCCATCATATCCGTGAGACGTGGATAAATCACCTGAGGGCTGGGCTTGCCGAGCGCGGGCAGCAAGAGAATCGCCGCCCAAACCACCGGGCCAATCAGCGTCAACGCCAGTCCCATGCGGTCAAGCGTCTCCACCTCATTGCCGATCTCTCCGAGGCCCCAGATCAGGGCGACCAGCACCAGCCAGGCCAGGCTGAGCCAGAGGATGTTATCGGCGAAGAGCACAGTCAGCCCCGCCGTCTCGATGCCAAGCGCCAGCGCCACTCCACCCCACTGCGCCCGCGACGAAGCCTCTCCATCACCGGGTGCTGCCGCCCCACGCCAGCCGAGCCACAGCAGCAGCGGCGTGATGAGAAACGCGACGCCGAATGCCGCGTACAGGCCGAATGCATCGACACGATAGGCCGCTGAAAACCAGGCATTCGGGGCAATGCTGCCGCCGAAGAGCGTCGCGTAGAGCGGATCGCCGGACCCGACGTAAGGAGCCAGGAAGAGCAGGCAGATGGCTGGAACGAGTGCGCCGAGCGCCGCGATACCGAGCGCCAGCGCGGGCGTGGCCCGGCGCGCCAGCCCGAGCGCGAGGATGATCAGGCCACCGACCGCCGGAGAAAGCGTCAGGATTCCTAGAAATACAGGTATAGTCACGGCAGGCACCTTTCTCTCACTGGTCGTGGCATTCCAGACAGAGGTCCAGGCTTGCCAAAATCAACGGAACAAGCGCCAGCGTCTGCCCCTCCAGAATAGTAGGGAGCGCCGGTATGGTCGCCGCCTCGGGTGTCTCTAACTGCAGATCAGAGACGTGCCCCTCGCCCGTAAGTGTAAGCGCAACTGACACGGGGCCATGTGGACCCTCGATCTCGGCGTGGCCCTGCCTGCTGATTGAGGCGGGGGGCAGTGCTTTCGGCTCGTCGAGAATATCGCCGGCTTCGGCTAGCGCATCCAGGCAGGCGAGCGCGATAGTCTGGGCGGAGGCGATCTCTTCGACGGCATAAGCCAGACGCGCGGTGACATCGCCACCGAATATATCATGCTGCGACGGCCATACACCTTCATCGAGATCCAGATCAGCATAACCGGCGTAGAGACGCATCTGGCGCAAGTCGGTTCGCTCGCGCGAGCCGAAAGCAGCAAGGCCAGTCAAGCCCAACGCATCCGCCGTCTCGGCGGAGAGCGTCGCCACACCTTTGCCCGCGCGTCCGAGCGAGCCCTGAAGGCTGACCATACGGCGCCATGACGCTACGGAGGGCGCAAACCGCTCGAAGGCATCGCGCAGCGGCTTCATGCCAAGATCAGGACGCACACCGCCCGGCACAGCGATCCCCCAAAACGTTCGCTCACCGGTGATCGTCTCTGTAGCTTCCAGTAGCGCCTCGCGCTGCGCCAGTGCATCGGCGACGGCAAGCGGCACGTTAGCCGCTCTGCCCGCCTCACCCAGCAGCCAGAGGCGCGCGAGCATGCGCTCCACCTCAGCAAACAGCACACGAGCCACGCGCACCGTCTTGCCAGGCGTGACATTCGCCGCCGACTCGACCGCCATACAGAGCGCTGTGCGATGCGCGGTGCCCGCCAGCGCGCATGAGCGTTCGACGAGTGCAAGCACATCGTCGAGAGGTCGGTCTTCGGCAAGCTCGGCGACGCCACGCTGGCAGTAGCCTGTCACGGGCGGCTCTACGCCGGCGACAGTCTCGCCACGTAGCCGCAACGTAAGCGCAAACGGCTGTGCGAGCGCCGGATGGAACGGGCCAAGTGGAAAAGTAAGCGTGCTCGTGGGGCGCTCCTTCTGTAGTCTGCGATGCTTGCTACTACTATCTCTTGGCGATCAATTTGGCCGCGCTTCGACATCCACGCCACACACGACAGGCATGTGCAGATGCGAAAGGGCGCGAAAAAATCGTGCATGGCGTGAAGTCATCTCGAATGACCTGCTTGGAGGCGTACACGACGAGTATAGCATGGGTAGTGGATGGGCACAACGGATGCCATGCGAAACGATCCCATATGTCCCATTCCTGCTCAAAAGAAAAGCGCCTCCCACTTGGGAGGCGCACGAGACATCCACCCGGTATCGGATCGTTAGAAGAGTCCTATTGCTTTGGCGACAGCCACCGCCAGCACCACGAGCACGACAAGCGCCACACCGATGCCGGCCGCGCCGCCAAGTCCCCCTGAGCCACCTTTGCTGCTGGCGCTTCCTGCATCGCCGCTAGTGCCAGTGCTGCCGGTGTTGCCAGTGTTGCCAGTGCCGCCCGGATCGTTGGATGGCGGTGTCGCAGCGCCAATCGGGAAAGGATTGCCGTTCGCGGGCAAATTGAGCTGGCCGCCCTGAGCGAGCGTGTTGAGCAGGCTCACGAAATCGCTGAAGCCTTGCGTACCGCTCTTGCCAGTGAGCCGCTGGTAGG
>DASVOW010000611.1:0-21497 GCA_036383155.1 Ktedonobacterales bacterium | reverse complement strand
CGCGGCGTCTTCATCCGCATGCCCGGCGCGCCCCCGCTCAATCGCTGCATCCGTGTCACCGTCGGCACTCCTGCCGAGCGCGCCGCCTTCGCAGAGATATTCCGCGACGTGTGGCGCCAATTGACAGCATAGGTGCCCACGCCCCCTATTGGATCTCTCCTTCCACGACAATTGGTTGCTACCTGGCGTCCCTCACGGTGAGGAGGCTTCGTGGCGACTGTGCCTGCGCAGGGATGGCATGCCTCTTGCCGCCACCACATACAGATACTATGCGGTATCCCTCTGCGGCGGTACGGAGCATCGCGGCGGAGTGGCTTGGCACACACGCGAAGGAGGCAGCATGCAGCGCAACGACCAACTCAAAGACAAATTGATCACGTATCTGCAAGACGCGGAGGCAATGGAACACCAGATCGAGGAAATCTTAGAGCAGCAAGCGAAGGACGCACAACCCTGGCCGCAGATCCAGCAGCGCATCCAGCAGCACCTCGACGCCACCACGACGCATCGCCAGCGCATGGAGGAGCGCCTCAATGCCTACAACGAGCGCCCATCGACCGTGAAGCGCGCTGTCGCCACGATGGTGGGCAATATGGTCGGCATGACGGCTGGCGCGAGGACCGACGCCCTCTCCAAAGAGGCGCGCGACGATTACATGATTGAGCACCTTGAGATCGCCGCATACGAGCTGCTGATCACGACCGCCTCGGCCTACGGTGATCAGGAGACAGTAGCGGCCTGCGAAGCGAACCTGCGCGATGAAGTCGAGATGGCGAACTGGCTGGAGCAGCAGTTGCCGCACACTGCTGTCCTCTCGTTCCAGCAGGACGGCATTCCGGTCCCAGAGGCCATCGCCATGTCCGCCGAGCAGGACGCTCTTACCAGCCTGCAGCAGGCACGTGGCGCAACCGGTGGGATGTTCCAGCCGAGTCCGGACCAGACGTCAGCACAGCCAATGATCTAACGGCTGCCGGCCCCCTACCCGCTCCTCGTCGGTAGGAAGCGGTTGTCATTCTGTTGCGGCGTCACCTGGAGGCAGGTGACGCCGTGAGGGGTTGGCGCCTAATACCACCTCGGCCTGGATTCTTGAGGTATGCAGGGCTGTTACGCCCCGTCCCCGCCCGTGCTCCGGCCAGGCATGGCCGAGCGCGCTGACCACAAGCACCCACAGCAATCTGGTATAACGCTATCCTTCCAGCGTATAGCGCCGCCATACCTCAGCGCGCCCGCTCTCAGGGTGGAGCACTGCTATGTTGCTTATCGTCAGATCCCACGCCAGCGCACGCTCGCCCAGCAGGCGCACCGCCTCTGGCAGCGTCGTGGCATCGACATCGTGCTGTGCCAGCGTGATATGCGGTACCCAGCGGTCAGGATGATAGAGATCTACCGCGTGCACACTCACGTGTGCCTCTGCCAGCGCCGCCCACACCGCCTGATGATAGCGCGTTAGTTCTGGATTCCGCACGACGGCGAGATATAGCACCGGCTTGGTCCCCGTGAAGATGCCAACCCCGGCAGTCTGTATGACAAACGGCGTTGAAGTGGCAGCGAGCCGCGTCAATGCCCCATCCAGCCGATCGAAATCGTACTCCTCAGCACCATGATAGGTGACGTGCGGATAGGGAATGATCTCGCGCAATCGCTTGATCCCGCGCGCCTGCTCCAGTTCATCCCATATATCCGCAACCGCCTGCCAGTGCGCGTCGTCCAGCAGCGAGACCACTCCGTACATGCGCGCCTCCCTCCCTTTCTAAACACACTATCGTAGCTTCACGACCGTGTGATCGATGCTCGCGAGCGTTGGCCGTCCTGCCAGCGCCATCGCCAGCTCAAGCTCGTCGCGCAGCAGTCCCAGCACGTTGCGCACGCCTTCTGCACCCTCCGCCGCCAGCCCCCACAGCGCCGGACGTCCCACCAGCACCGCCCGCGCGCCCAACGCCAGCGACTTCAGCACGTCCGTGCCGCGCCGCACCCCGCCATCCATATACACCTCGCAGCGCCCACCAGCCGCCCGCACCGCCTCGGCCACCTCCGGCAGCGCCTCGATGCTCGCCACCGCGCCGTCGAGAATACGTCCGCCGTGGTTCGAGACGACGATACCATCCGCTCCATGCTCCACCGCCAGCCGCGCATCCTCCGCCGTCAGGATGCCCTTGAGCACAAGTGGCAGCCGCGTGCGCTCGCGCAGCCAGCCAATATCCTTCCACGTCAACGACTCAGCCACCATCTCCATACCCTCGGGGAGATTCACCTCACGCACCCCCGGTGGCACATCAAACTCACTGCTGCGCTTGAACCACCGTCCCCAGCGCGGCAGATCGACGGTGACCACAAGAGCGAGGTAGCCCGCCGCCTCCGCCCGCGCGATCAACTCCTCCGCCACGTGCCGTTGCCCGCGATACAAATAGAGCTGCTGCCAGAGCGGCCCTGTCGCCGCCGCTGCGATCTCCTCCAGTGTGCAAGACGCCTCCGTGCTGGCGATCATCAGTGTGCCGGCCTCGCCCGCGCCGCGCGCCATTGCGCGCTCGCCCTCTGCATGCGCCAGCCGCTGCAATGCAGCCGGTGCCACCAGGATCGGCACCGCCACCGGCGTCCCCAACACCGTCGTGCGCATATCAATGGCGCTCACGTCCACCAGCACACGTGGCCGCAGCCGTATGCGCTCGAATGCCGCGCGATTCTCTTGCAGCGTCAGCTCATCGCCCGCGCCCCCCGCATAGTAATCCCACGCTCCCGGCTCCATACGCGCCTGTGCCACTCGCTCATAGTCGAAGACGTTGGTGACATGCATTTCCCATTCTCCCCAAGCAGCTGCACGTACAAATCTGATGCTCCTCGCAACGACATAGAGCGCCGCGAATGTATTGGGCTCCTATGCCCCTAAACTGCATATCCCATTACTGTCACGTCTGTCCGCGGTAAATCTTCCATACAAATAGTGATGGTTGTAGTGTTCTCTCAAAAACAGCCGGTTCCTCATATACACGAGGGTATCTACATACTATAACGCCACTATGGTATTGGAGTTCTTGTTGGATCGGCAGTCACTAAGCCAGCATTCTGAGCGATTTGAAGCAGACGGATATCTGCTGTCACATCGGCAAAGTTCGAGCGCCAAGGTCTAGTTGGTGGCTACACTTCCCGATGATTACTCCTGAGTCTGCGCGGGCGCCTCCGTTTGCGCGCTCTCACTCTGCAGCGCCGGGCGGCGTGGACGGCGTGTGCCTACCGCTCTCCGCTTTGCCTCGGCTGCCGCCTTCAGCCGTGGAACCTCCAGCCACACATAGGCGAACGACGCGGCGAAGATGACCAGCGTGATCGCCAGCGGCAGCGGCGTCGGCACTACTGCCGCGGCAATCCCGAGTGCGGCGAAGATCGCAACGGTTAGCAGCGGAATCATCCAACCAAAGGGAATACGAAACGAGCGCGCTGCATCCGGCTGGCGCACCCGCAGCCGGATCACGCAAAATCCGGCGACCGCGTAAATCGCTGCTTCGAGCACAGCGCCTACCAGGATAAGCGTGTTGTACTCTTTCGTGTACGCAATAACGACCGCAATGACCCCCGAAGCGACCGCCAGCGTTACCACCGTCACCCACGGCACCAGCCGTACACTCAGACGCGCAAACACCTCCGGTAGCGTCGCCTCCCGCGCCGCCGCATACAGAAAGCGCGAAGCCGTCGCGAATCCGCCGTTGAACGTCATAACGCCAGTCAGCAGCGTAGCGGCAAGCATCCAGTAGATGCCAATCTGGCTCATCACGCTGCCCACCGGGCCGAGCGCCTGCCCCAGCAGCATCTGCGGAACGGCGCTGCACGTTTGATTCGGCGCTCCAATGTGCTGGCAGAGCGCGTCAATGCCGACCAGATTGGTGCAGGCGACAGTAAAGAGCGCATAGGAGATGAAGAGCAGCCCCAGCGAGAAAAACATGCCCCGCGGAATCTGCGTCGTATCGCTGATCTCCTCAGCCAGCGGCGTCACCCATTCGAAGGCCGAGAAGACGAAGACCCCCACGGCGACGGCGTTGAACAGGTTGCCCGGTGTCTGCAGCGCGGCGAACGGCGTGTGTAGGTGGAAGCCGCCATGTGCCAGTGCCAGCAGCGAGATCGCCGCCAATGAGACGAGCAGTGTGTACGTGCTGATGTCCTGCAGCAAACCGGCCATGCGGATGCCGAGCAGATTCGCCGCTACCGCCAGCCCCAGGATCACGACGATCCAGAGCAGCGTCGGCGTCTGCGGAAAGACGAAGCTGATCGCGCTGCCGACAACGTAGCTATCGGCGGCAATCACGGCCACAATCGTCACCACATAGCCGAACGCAATCGTCAGCGATGCCCGCTCGCCAAACGCCGCGCGGATATACTGCCGGATCGCCGCTGCCGAGGGGTAGAGCGCGTTGAGCTCGGAGAAGCAGAACGCCGCCAGCACCGCCAGCCCGCCCGCCACTAGCAGCGCGATCCACGCCGAATCTCCCGCGAGGAATGCGGCAAGCTGCACGCACGCGAGCAGACTGATCGCGGCATAGGCGAGTCCCGTGCTGGTGGAGACGACGCTGCGAAACGGCAACACGCGACGCAGTGCCCGTGCGGAGCTGGTTGAAACAGACATATCACCGACTCCCCAGAACTACTCTGTTCAGGAAAAATGCCTATGTGTTGCCTATGCTAGCACGCCTGTCCAGTGCGCCACCCGCGGTGCTGCGTTCTCCATGTATGCGCACAGTTGCCGTGAGAACGATCAGAAATCTGCTACCACTTTCTGCCTGCGTATGATATAGTTGCTCTCATGTGAGCCTCAGTGATGGCTCACAACGCCGCACAGAGAGGCGGCACTCTATACTATCCCCACATCCTCACCTCAGAGAGGACGGAGAGGGCCAATGACTACGATTCTCATGGTTAGAACAGCAGGCGGAACCGCACACAGCTAGGTAGCGTGCGCTAGCATTTGTGCGCCTGTACAGACTGGCATAGCCTACCGCACGCGCGTCCCTGGGAGCGTTGCGCCCCGCACCATTTTGTGTCGCGGGCCGCCTGATGCTCCAGACGCACCACGGTCGTTGCTTTCTGCTAGTAACTTGTTCGATTCCAGGAGAATCTTTCCATATGGCCACCGACGGAACGCCGGAGCCGGCGGCGAAGCGGTGTGGCGAGGCAATAGCGCGATTGCGCACAGCGCGTCGCTGGTCTCGCGCACAATTCCTGATTCGCTTGTTCGACGAGCTCTCACCCGACGACCCCAACTACGACAGCATCAGCGAAACCTGGCTTGCGCGCCTGGAGAATGGCCGCATGGTCAAGGTGCCGCGCCAGACCATCGAGGCGCTGTGCCGTGCCCTCCGTTGCACTCCCCAGGAGCGCGCATGGGTGCTGCTGCACGCCGACCGCAGCCTCTTCACCGACCACGACCACGAGCCGACCCCGGCGGGCGAGTTGCTCACCTACGTGATGGATCAGCTCTATACCGAGGCGCGCGAAGTGCTGAATGGTCTGGTAGGCCAGCGCCCGGCCTCCGAGCTGGACGAAGCCGAGCTGCTGGATGTCACCGCCGCCGCGCTTGATGTGCTGCGCGCCCGCCGCCAGCAGCGTCAGGCGATCGGCGCGATGACTGCCGCCGAGCACGTCAGCCGTGCTCGCCCTGCAAGCCATCCAGTTCACACACACGCCGCCCATGCTGTCCACTCGTCTTATCCCGCCGCGCATAACGGGCAAAGCAGCTCCGTTCACCACGACGGGCAGCGCGAGCGCGTATCGCTGAGCCAGCCCCACCCAGCACATGGCGGCCGCGTCGCGCTCTCCACAGTCCCAGGTTCAAAGGCCGCCGCCGCGTCACGTTGAGTCATCCACACGGATGCTCCGCACGACGCGGCGGCCACCTCAGCCCCAAGCCTCGTTGCCATTCCGCGAGGCTTCTCTGTGTCATGAACAACACATCATTTACGAAGAGGATTCCAACGCCATGACGCTTGCGCTTCCCAGCGGCTATCACGTCCGCGCGCCAACGCTCGAAGACATCCCCGCGATCTATTCGCTCCTCGCGGCCTGCGACATCGCGGACTTCGGCGAAGTGGATAGCACCGAGGCTGAGCTGCGCGCCGAGTGGCAGTCGCCCGGCTTCGACCTGACGCGTGATGCGTGGGACGTGGCACTGCCCGACGGGAGCATCATCGCCCATGCCGATGTCTACGACACGCGGCATGGTCCGCTCTATGCCAGCATCTTCGTCCACCCCGACCAGCGTGGGCATGGTATCGGAGCCTTTCTGCTGCGTCGCGTTGAAGAGCGGGCGCGCGCATGCATCGCCACTGCACCCGATGGCGCGCTCGTGACGCTCAACGGCGGTATGAGCCATTACAACGATGGTAGCCGGCGCTTCGCGGACCGCGCTGGCTATCGTCTCATCCGCAGCTACTGGCGTATGGCGATCGATCTCGACGCCGCGCGCTCCATCCCAGAGCCGCGCTGGCCCGACGGCATCGCGCTGCGAACCTTCATACGAGGCCAGGATGAGCAAGTGATCTACAGTGCCGCCGAGGAAGCGTTTGAGGATCACTGGGGCCATGTGCCGCAGCCATACGACGAATGGCTTCAGTGGATGGATCGCCCCGATTTCGATCCGTCGCTCTGGTTCATGGCGATGGATGGCGACCAGATCGCCGGCGCGGCCCAGTGCCGCGTGCGACTCGACAACGGCTGGATCGGCAGGCTCTCCGTGCGCCGCCTATATCGCCAGCGTGGCCTTGGCACTGCCCTGCTGCTCCACGCCTTTCGCGAGTTCCAGCGGCGCGGCTACCACCGTGTTGCGCTCGGCGTCGATTCGCAGAATCTCACCGGAGCCACGCGGCTCTACGAACAGGTGGGCATGCGCGTCACCCGCCAGTTCGACTCCTATCGCAAGGTGCTACGCCCGGGCGAAGACCTCACCGTCCAGTCCCTCCTGGCATGAGAGAAAGCTCTACCATATGTCTAACGAGACACGGTCCAATGTGCTGCCCGCCGGCTATGCCGTGCGCCGCCCGACGCTTGCCGACCTGGAGCAGGTCTTTGCCGTCGTAGACGCCGCCGCGATCGCCGAGCATGGCGCCTCCGATTTCTCGCTCGAAGACTTCCGGAGCGGCTGGCAGCGTAGCGACTTCGATCTCGCCACCGATGCCTGGCTCGTCGTCGCCCCCGACAGGCAGATCGCCGCCTATGCCGATGTGACACATCGCCAGCATGCCAGCATGGATGCCTGGGTCAGCGTCCACCCGCGCCATCTGGAGCGCGGCATCGGCACATACCTGATGCGCCAGACAGAGGTGCGTGCCCGTGAGCACATCCCGCTGGCTGCCCCACAGGCGCGCGTCGTCATCCAACGCTGGCTCTCTACCGCCAACGCGCCCGCTCTACGCCTCGCCGAGCACGAGGGGTACACGCCGGTGCGTCGTTTCTTGCGCATGCTCGCCGATCTTGGTGACGCTGTCCCCGTGCCAGAGTGGCCCGACGGCATCACCGTGCGCACGTTCGTTCCTGGGCAGGATGCGCATGCCGTCTATGACGCCTTCGAGACATCCTTTCAGGATCACTGGGGCCACACGACCGTACCCTTCGATCTCTGGGAGGGGCGCATGCTCAAGCGCGACGACTTCGACCCCTCGCTCTGGTTCCTCGCGCTCGACGGCCAGCAGATCGCTGGCTTTGCACTCTGCCGTCCCTACATCGACATGGGCTGGGTGGACGACCTCGGCGTGCTGCGTCACTGGCGGCGCAACGGCCTGGGCCTCGCTCTCCTGCGCCACGCCTTCCGCGCGTTCCAGGATCGTGGCTTCTCCAAAGCCGCCCTTGGCGTCGATGCTCACAGCCTCACCGGCGCCACCCGCCTCTACGAGCGCGCCGGCATGCGCGCATTCCGCCAGTGGGACATCTACGAAAAAGAGCTGCGCCCCGGCATCGACCTAACCACACAATCCATATAGGCTGACATTCACAGATTGCGAGACCCTACCGTCATGACTGCCGCATCACCAGACCTCCAGCCGCATACCTTCCGCGTCCGCCCGCCCACACGCGACGACGCGCCCGCCATCGTCGACCTCATCGCCGCCTGCGACCGCAAACAATACGGCGTAGCCGACCCCTACGCCCCCGAAGACATCTTCGACGACTGGCGCCGCCTCACCCTCGAAACAGACGCCTGGGTCATTGCCACCCAGCAGGATGATCGCGTCGTCGGCTATGCGACCCTGATCGATCATGGGCATGGTCGCTTAGACGCGGACGGCTACGTCCATCCCGATGCGCATGGCCACGGCATCGGCACCATGCTCGTGCGACTCGCCGAAGCGCGTGCGCGCGAGCTTGCCGCCCAAGCCCCTGACGACGAGCGCATCATCCTCAACAACGCTGTCATTCTCAGCGATAATGCCGCCCGCCATCTGCTCGAAGCTCACGGCTACACCCTGGTACGTGGCTTCTGGCGCATGACCACCGAACTGCTGGAGCCGCCGCCCGCTCCACAATGGCCATCCGGCATTGCGACACGCGCATTCGTTCTGGGGCAAGACGAGCGCCCTACCTTCGATGCCACCGAAGAGGCGTTTCAAGACCACTGGGGCCATGTGCCAGGCGACTTCGAGAAATGGGTCGATCAGACCAGGCGCGACGACTTCGACCCCTCGCTCTGGTTCCTCGCGCTCGATGGCGACCAGATCGCCGGCGCCGCGCTCTGCCGCTACAACCTCGGTATGGGCTGGGTGGGAACCCTTGCCGTCCGCCGCCCCTGGCGTCGCTCCGGCCTGGGCATGGCCCTGCTGCGCCACGCCTTCGCCGAGTTTTACCGTCGCGGTGAGCGCCGTGTCGGTCTCGGTGTTGACGCCCAGAGCTTGACCGGCGCCACCCGCCTCTACGAGCGCGCCGGTATGCGCGTTACTCTCCACGTCGCCGTCTATCAGAAGGAGCTACGCCCCGGCCCCGACCTCCGCACTCACTCTCTCGCGTAAGGCTCCCACACAAACGGTATATCATTCCTCACTTGCTTCGTTATTGGGGATGGCCCGATGTCGCAAGGCGGCCCAGGCGCGTGCCATCCGCTGCATAGTCACTTCCTCTACTTCCTCGGACAGCGGCACGATATGCCAGTCATGGCGAAGTTGCTTGGTCACTTCCTCGATGCGGCGCTCGGCTTCGTACTTGCGCGGGTACAACAAGTGGGAGATGTCGCGCTCGATGCGGTGGTGTAGTGGCGCAGCCAACGTGCCGATTCCAAACGCAAGGGCTACCTCGAGCACGAAGCTCTCTTGCCCTGTGAACGCCAGCACCCCCTTCACCAGGATGAGCGTGCCGCCCTCGTAGAGCATGGCCAGCGTGGCGACGAGTGCAGAGTAGACCAATGTCCATCGGATCAGCAAATCGACGTCGAAGAGGTGATGGCGCAGCATGGCGACACCAATAGAGATCGGGATCAATAGGAGGCTGACATAGAGGAGCGTGCGGCCGATGAGGTCTCCCAGTGCCGCCTCTGCTGCTGGTGCCTGAGGCACCGCCTTGTAGTAGACGAGGATGAGCTCGCGACCAAAATAAACGACCGCCGTGATAGCTATGCCCAGGACGACCCACTTTGTCTGTTGCCGCTGCGCCGGAGTGGAGACGTGCCGATAGCGGTAGATCTGGGCGGTGGCTATGGCGCTGAGCAAGAGTGCCCACACAGCAATGGACACCACCGCGGGCCAGGTGTTGAAGTCGAGCGCTGAGCCGGGGAAGATATAGAATGGCAAGGTCCAGAGCGTCCATGCCCCCGCCACCAGGAGGGTCCAGCGAGGTACGAAGCGCCCGTTGGGGAACGTGAGCGCGAAGACCCCGAATGCGGCTAGGCCCAGGGACCTCAGGACGGAGATGGGCAACCACAAACCAGGCATCGTGGCCGTCAGCAGCCCCATCTCCGGGTCGAAGAAGAGTGCCCCGAAGACGAGAAGCGTGACGGAGACGAAGAACGCCAGCGGGTCGCGCCGCCGGTACCAGAAGATGAGCGCCGCGATCACCGCAAAGCCGGTGACGACGAGGATGTGCATCGCAAACACATAGCCACCAACGAGGCCAAGGGAGAGATGGAGAGGGTCGAGCGCGCGCTGCACCGCCTGTGTGTCGCTCTGGCACAGCGCGCCCGGACACGGGATGATGCTGAACCAGTCGGGCTGGGCGAGCCATATCCGCACGCCAGCAACATACAGGCCAAGCGCCAGCGCGGCGATGGCAAGCCATATGACACCGGCAAGTGCGCTCGCGCGATTATGCAAGCGGCCATCTGCATCCAGGGCGCGCAGCGTCCGGCGTAAGGCGCTATTGGTGGTGTGCGCCATGGTTCGTTTCCTCGCACTGCCGTGTTCGGGAAGCAACGCAGTTAGACCGTATACTCCACATGCTCGCCGCCTTGGGGAAGCTCCTCTAGGCGCCTACGCTCCCTACCCACGCACCATGCACGCCCGCACCAGCCATGCGCGACGTCCCATGGAGAGGGCATCGCGCGCAATAATGGGGCCATTGTGGAGACTGCACCACGCCTTCGCTGAGTTTTACCGTCGTGGCCGCGCCGTTTTGGGATGCCCAAACCCTCATCGGCGCCACCCGCCTCTATGAGCGCGCCAGCACGCGCATCACCCTGCATGTTGCCAGCAATCAGACGGAGTTACGCCCCGACCCCGACCTCAGCACTCACTCGCTCACCCGCTCGCTCGCATCGAAGCTACCATGCCGCCCTTCGCCACCGGCAAATCGCTGCGCGCCCTCCGCCGCCCCTGCCCGCAACGATTCCATGCCATGGCGAAACTCATTGGCGAGGGCGTCGTCGAGGCTGAGGTGCCACTGCTCGTAAGCCGAGAGCCTATCGTTGCGCATGCACACCTGTGGGAAGCGTGCCAGTTCGCGTGCCAGCTCCTCAGCCGCCGCGCGCCCCTGCCCATGCGGCACCACCCGATTCGCCAGCCCCATCGCCAGCGCCTCCTGCGCATCAACAGCACGCCCGGTAAGAATCAGGTCCAACGCCCGGCTGAGGCCGATCAATCGCGGCAGCCGCACCGTGCCGCCGTCGATCAACGGCACGCCCCAGCGCCGGCAAAACACGCCCACCACAGCGTCTTCCTCCATCACACGCAGATCGCACCACAGCGCCAGCTCCAGCCCACCCGCGACGGCATACCCCGAAATCGCCGCCACCACCGGCTTACTCAGCAGCATACGGCTTGGCCCCATCGGCCCGTCGCCCTCTGGCTCGATGCGATTCCCCTGCCCACCCGCAAACGCCTTCAGATCAGCCCCTGCGCAGAACTGCCCGTGATCGCCCACCAGCACGCCCACCAGTGCATCGGGATCACCATCAAATGCGCGGAATGCGTCGGCAAGCTCCTCTGCTGTCTCACGGTCGACCGCATTGCGCACCTCCGGCCGGCTCAAAATGACCGTTGTGATAGGACCGTCCCGTTCGATGCGAAGTCCCATGTTCTCTTCCCCCTCGGCATGTCGCAACTCCGTCACCCTCATCATACGCTGCCGAGTGATACCCTTCGTCGCCACCTGGCTCTATCGCTCGCTTCGGCGTTGACAGCCACCGTGCGACATGCCCACAATGCAGCACACGCTGCATCAAACTTGCGCCGCACATGGTCGGAGAGATCATGCGACGAGCATGGAATGAGGAGGGTTGTCATGGCTGCTACACCATCATCGTCATCGTTCGATCTCAGCGGACGCACCGCGCTCATCACCGGCGGCTCGCGTGGCATCGGCCTCGCTATCGGGACGGCCCTCGCAAATGCCGGCGCCCACGTAGCCCTCGCCGCGCGTCACGGCGACGAAGCCGAAACCGCCGCCGCCCAGCTACGCGCCTCTGGCGCACAAGCCATCGGCATCGCCGCCAACGTCAGCAAAGCCCAGGATATCGAGCCGCTCGTTTCCGCCGTCGAGTCCGCCTTCGGCCCCGTCGATATCCTCGTCAACAATGCCGCGACCAACCTCACCTTCGGACCTCTCCTCGACGCCGACGACGGCATCTGGCTCAAGATGGTCGAGACAAACCTGCTCAGCGTCGTGCGCCTCTCTCGCCGCGTCGTACCGGGCATGCGCCAGCGCAAGAGCGGCAAGATCGTCAACATCGCCTCCGTCGCCGGCATCCAGCCCGGTGTCGGCCAGGGCGTCTACGGTGCGCTCAAAGCCGCGCTGATCCAGTTGACCCGCTCGCTCGCGCAAGAGCTCGGTCCCGACAATATCCAGGTCAACGCCATCGCCCCCGGACTGGTACACACGCGCTTCGCCCAGGTCCTCCACGAGACGCCCGCCATACGCTCCGCCGTCGAGCGCCAGACACCTCTCGGTCGCATCGCCGAGCCCGAAGAGATCGCCGGCGCCGCGCTCTACCTCGCTTCGCCCGCGTCCAGCTTCACCACCGGCACCGTTATTGTCGTCGATGGCGGCATGACCCTCGGCTCCTTCGCCGCCCCCGAGTGAGCAATACCTTCGAAGTGTCAGTACGATTGGCGATGATGCGGAGGTTACACATGTCAACTGAGATAATTGAAAAGTCTGCCTTCTACCAGGAAGCGCTCGCCAAAGGTGTGCAGCGAGGCCTTGAGCAGGGCAAGGCAGAAGGCAAGGCAGAAGGGATCTACGACGCCGCGCTGGTCACACTGCGTGGGCGCTTCGGCGAGCTTCCGCCCGATCTGCTCGCCGCACTCTCCCAGGCTAGCGCCGACACCATCCTCGACGTGCTCGCGCATGCGGGTACAGAGACGCTCAATCAATTGCGCGCCCGGTTGGGCCCCTAATCTGGCATCCTTGCCCTCATTCCTAAGCCTGGCTATGCCGTCGGTGCAGGCGGGCGATCAGATGTCCTCGCGCCGTCCTCGCGCGCCTCGTCCTCTGGTGTAGGCGCATGGAACATCTCGCGTAGGCGTTCGCCAAAGCCCGGCTGCTCATCCGAGGAGGCGGTCTCCGTCCGCTGCGTCACGCGCTCTCGCTCCGACGTACCCGTTCCACCTGCCGCTGGTGTGTCTGCTCCGCTCATTGCGGTGAGTTGCTGCCGCAGGTGATCGCGCTCGGCCACTACGCCAGTATGCTCCGCCTCCAATTGCGCATGCTGGCGCCGTAGATCACTCAGCTCGCGCTCCAGCGTCTTCTCTTCGCGGTTACGCTCCCTGGCGCCGCGATCCATCGAGGCGCGTGCGGGCGTCACCAATACAAATGCGATAAGCATTCCTAGCAGGAACGCGACGACAAGAAGCACAATGACCGTACCAGTGATCATGGCTGCATCTCTCCCCTTTCAATCCGGGCGAAATCGAGCGCCATTCATTCGCAAGAATTTGCATGAAAAGGGACGCACAATCTATACCTCTATACCTCTATGCGTAGCTACGCGATCCCTGCATATCCGCTCATATGTTCTCCTATGTTCTCCGACACTGCCCGCAGGCTCAAGACGGTCTGCATCGCCTGTGTTTGTGGTACGCTATGCGCACTAATTGCTGGCGCGTTCGCGCCTCGACAACGGATGTGATAGGGTGGCTCATGAACGGCTGTGACGGACGATACGGTGAGCAGGCTGTTGTCAGGATGGCGGTATAAAGAAGCACCATGATCAGGACACTCACCGCTACCCGCTACGTCACTCCGCTGCGCGAAGGTGGCTCCCTTCCGGCAGTCGTCGAGGCCGATGACGATGGCCTCTATGTGCTCAAGTTTCGCGGCGCCGGCCAGGGACCAAAAGCGCTGATCGCCGAGCTGATCGCCGGCGAGATCGGGCGCGCACTGGCGCTGCTCGTGCCGGAGATCGTCCTGATGCAGCTCGATCCTGCTTTGGGCCGCTCCGAGCCAGACTTCGAGATTCAAGCGCTACTCAAAGCCAGCGCGGGCCTCAACCTCGCTCTCGACTTCTTGCCCGGCGCCCTTCCCTACAATCCCATCACTGGCCCGCGCGACGTATCCATCGTTCCCGCTCTGGCCTCCACTATCGTCTGGTTCGACGCGTATATCTCCAACCCCGACCGCACCGCCCGCAACACCAACATGCTCATATGGCACAAGCGCCTCTGGCTCATCGACCACGGCGCCGCGCTCTACTTCCATCACGCCGGAGACGACTATCGCGCCCGTAGCGCCAGCCGCTTCGCCCCCATCAAGGACCATGTGTTGCTGCCATTTGCCAGTATGCTGGCCGAGGTAGACGAGGCGCTGAGCCTCAAGCTCACACCTGACCTCGTGCGCGAGATTCTCGCCGCCATCCCCGGTGAATGGCTTGGCAACGGCTCGTCCTTCGCCACTCCCGATGCCCAGCGCGCTGCCTACCTGGACTATCTGGTCTCGCGCTTGCAGGCCCCGCGTCACTTCGTGGAGGAGGCCATCAATGCCCGCGCGCAGCTCCTTTGATTACGCCATCGTCCGCGTCGTCCCCCGAGTCGAGCGCGGCGAATGCATGAACGTAGGCGTGATGCTCTTCAGTCGCACGCGCCGCTATCTCGCCGCGCGCATCGAGCTTGACGTTCCCCGCCTTCTGGCCTTCGCGCCTGAGGCCGAGCGCGACCTCGCGGCGATCCAACATCAGCTCGACACCATTCCATTGATCTGCGCCGGTGGAGCGGCGGCTGGCCCCATTGGCTTGCTATCGCAGGCCGAGCGCTGGCATTGGCTCGTCGCCCCCACCAGCACCATTATCCAGCCGTCGCCCGTCCACTCCGGCCTCTGCACCGATCCCGAATCCATGCTCGACCACCTGCTCACGACGATGGTCCGCTCACCCTCTATATGACGACTCACCAGTTCGCGTCATTGCCAGCTTGCGCTCACTCTCCAGCGGCAGCGCGAACCAGAAGGTCGAGCCTCGCCCCGGCGCGCTCGTCACACCCACACGGCCCGCGTGGCGCTCGATAATCGTCTTGCTGATGTGCAGCCCCAGTCCCAGGCCGACCCCGCCGCCCTGCTTGACCTCGATGCCTTTTGCCCGGTGGAAGCGTTCCCAGATGCGCCGCTGCTCGTCTGGTGGCAGTCCCGGTCCCTCGTCGCGCACCGACACATGCGCCTCGCCGTGCCGCCTCCGCACCCGCACCACGATGGGGCGATCCGCCGGCGCGTATTTCAGCGCGTTCGTCAGATAATTCGTGACCACCTGCCCTATTCGCGTCGGATCGGCGAGTATATGCAGCCCGCGCCCCGCCGATGTATCAAGCAGAATCTCGCGCTCCGGCCATGCCTGCCGTTGCTCCTCCACCGCCAGTCGCACGATCTCTACTGGATCGCAGCCTTTCAGTCGAATATTGAGCTTGCTCGCCTCGATGCGTGTGCTGTCGAGCAGATCCTCCACCAGCCGGTCCATCAACGACATTTGGCGTTCCGCATGTTCCAGCAGCGCATCGATAGACTCCAGTCGTTGCGCCTGCCCGCTGTTCGACTCTGCCGATTCCCCAATGCTCTCCTGTTGCGCCTCGCCTCGTGTAACTTTCTTGAGCTGGCGGCGCGCGAACTGCACCGAACCCTTGATGCCCGTGAGCGGCTGGCGCAGCTCATGGCTGACGACCGAGACAAACTCGTTTGAACGCTCTTTCGCGGCGAGAGCCGCGCGCCGCGCCCGCTCAGTCTCGCCTGCCACCACCCCGATCACACCGCCCACGGCGAGGAAGAGCAGCGTCGCCGCGACATCCTCAGCAGCATGAATGTTCCATGCCAGGTGCGGCGCCAAGACCATGAAATTCAGCAGTAGCGCGCCCACCACTGTTGCCAGCAGACTGGGCCCCGCGCCAAATCGCAGCGCCACCAGCACTACCGTCTGCACCTCCAGCAGCCCCAGCACTGGCAATGCCGGGAACACTTGAGCCAGCGCGAGATCGATGGCTGCAGCTCCCGCAGGCGCCAGCGCGGCGATCAGGTAGCTACCGATGACGCGATATCCATTTCCGGTAGACCATGCGGGCAAAAATGTCCGCGCGAGCAGCCAACCGCGCGCGTCGTCGCGCATGTGCCTGATCCACCTGGCCCCACCGGCTGTTGTCTGCCCCATACGTGCGGCGCGCTGATTCTGCTGCCCTACCTGTGCTGGCGCGTGTTGCTGCCGCGCAAGCGTCCGCATGCGCATCCTCTTCCTCCCATCAAGTGAGCTATCCTACGTGGTGCGCCCCAGCGTTCCAGATGCGGAGCCAGCACACGCCACGCTACAAAACCCCCGATCAACACGCCCACCACCACCCAGCCGCCCCGCGTCAGGACCATTTCGAGCCGTTCGCGCTGCGTCCCCAGGAAGTAGCCCAGCAACGCATACCCGATGTTCCACAGCAGCGCGGCCACCAGCTCGAAGGCCAGGAAGCGTCTATAGCTCATTCTCGCCGCCCCCGCGCTCAGCGCGACGAACGAGCGGATGTGCCCGATAGCATGCGAGATCAGGATCATCTTGCCCCCATGCCTGGAGAGCAGGCGTCGCGCAAGACGCACCCGTCCCGCCAGGCGCATTCGCTGCCCCAGCCGGCTTCGGCTGCCCCACGCCAGGATATGCCCCAGCAGGTACCGTCCCATGAGATAGTCGATATGGTATCCCACCACCGTTCCAAGCCAGGCAAACAGAATAACCAGGCCGAGGTTCAGCGTCCCCTGCCGCGCATAGAATGCGCCGAGTAGCGCCAGCGTCCCGCCCGGCAACACGGCCCCGAGCAAGGCCGTATTCTCGCCGAGCGCCCCCAGCAGCACGAGCAGATAGCCCCAGTGCTCGTAGACACCCCCCAACCCATCGATCCACCCTCGAATATCAATCACAAGCTATACCTCTGCTCTATGTCCACAACCGCCAACGTAAAGCGAACCGGTTATGATCATTTTCTTGCCCCTATCCGGCGCTATCTCAGGTGCATGCGCTACCCCAACCAAAGATAGCCCTCTGCTCTGAGCGTACCCTGTGGCATTCCTGTGCCCAACCTGAGAAACCAACCCGAGCGCACCTATACGTTTTAGCTTGGCTACCGATAACTCATGAGAACATCGAATCCGATGCAAGATAAGGCGAGAACTGGCGATGGGCACAGAGTTTGCCCATCGCCAGTTCTCTCTATCATGGGATCTGCCTCTGTGCTAGTACCCTCCCCTTTACACAGACGCAGCCGCGGAACCCATACATCTCGCGCATCCCTGAGCAGAGCCCATCATGGAGAATCCGACATCTGAACCTGTCAGCAGACCGCAACGACAGTCATGAGGAAATGGCGGCGCGGTTGCCGGTGTGGCCCCGAAAAAGCAATGCGACACCAAGTCCAATAGCCCACACGACCGGAGAAAACCCTAGCACACGCTCCATCCCCCCCGGACCGAGGCCGAGGAAGATCTGGCTGTTGTACAGAATAAGGCCCATGATCGCGATTCCGCCAAGCATCAGACTCCATGCTGCGAGTCCGCCGTTTCGCTTGCGAACTCCGGCACCCAGAAGCAGGATGCCACTACCGGCGAACAGAAAGTTCATTAACGCGCCCAAAACATGCAAACCGAAATTGAGATTGGCGGGAAAGAGGCCGGCAAGAATACCGCCGAGTCCGCTCACTGCCACGAATGCAACACCCACCCGGGTTAACCGCCGTCGGGGCCAAATTGATCGGGTGAGGATGATGCCAGCGCTGGTAAACGCCCCCACCAGAATGAAGCCCGCATTCATCACCATATGGAGTGGCGAGCAAGCGTAAAACGACAACCCCCCCGACCCATTGGTATACTGACCGCACTGCGTGACGCCCAAAGCGCTCACATCATACTGCGAAACGCTGTAGCCCGGCCATGCCAGTTGGGCGATGATCTGAGCAACAAAAAATACGCTGGTAGCACATAAGACGATGGCTCCGACGCGTACCAGTGTTGGAAAAGGCCCGTGCACCGATTGTGCGACATCTATTGTGGGCGTCATGTGCGTCCTCCTCAAAATCGAGTGTGCCGCATCTCTTGCCGGCATCTGTTGTATCCTCCTGAAAACAGGAATCGTCCCTCGGTTCCGCCCCCGAGCAACGCCCAGAGGTTGGGTACGCGCTAGCCGTTGTTCAAGATCCTCTCAAGAGCGGCTCGATGCTCCTCGAAAGCCTCTTTGCCCGCCACAGTGATCTCGACATACGTTTGAGGTTTTTGTTGTACGAACGCCTTGGTGATGGTAATATAGCCAGCTTCCTCCAATTTGCGCAGGTGTGCGCCCAGATTGCCATCGGTGACGTCGCAGGCCGCTTTTAAGAACGCGAAAGTCGCTTGTCTCTCCGGCGAAATTGTGGCCAAGATGGACATGATCCGCAGGCGCACCGGCTGATGAATCACCTCATTGAGTCCGTCCATGCCTAGTGCTTTCTCCATAGGTAGATGCTCACGCCAATGAGTGGCAGCCCGGCAAAGACTGCTATCCACATCCAGAAATACTGCGGAACGAGCCAGTACCCCAACGCTGATAGCAAGGTGATGCCGACGCCACAGCCAATTAAGACTGGTTCCTGGAGCCACAGGCCGGTGACGATCGCTGCGAACATGATGACCGTGATCCAGAGAAACGCGGAATCTCTTGCTGTGAGAGGGAGAGCAATCTGCCACAGCAAGAAGAAGAGGTAGAGTATCCCATAGAAAATGGGGAGGCGCGTCTGCACAAAAGCCAAACGCGACTGAGGAGCAGCGCGGATAGCAGTAAGGTGTCGCCGCCCCCAATAGACGGAGAACGCTATACCCACCAAAAACGTTTGGCTCAAGCTCCAAAGTGGAGTCTCAGGCAAAAACTGCGATGCCGCGAAGCTGATCGTCCAGATCACACCAACTACAAAAATGCTCACGACCCACGATCTGAGCAGTGCCTGCGGCACCTTCCTCGCATCTTGAATGGAGTCGAGAGCTGCTTGGGCCTCCTCGCGTGAAATGTTCACTGTGTTCCCCTTTTGCGATAGAGTACTCTGTGATATAGAGTACTCTATCGTGAGACGAAGATGATTGTCAAGAGGAACACCCCTCAGATTAGATGAGCGATGCTTGGCAAAGTCCTAATCCAATCTGAGGCGCATGGAGCAGGAGAGGATCACAAGCAGCGCTCTCAGGTCTGGCACAGATCCGGCTCAGCATCGCCTAATATCGCTCGTCCATAATGAGAGCAGGACCCGACATAGACCGGCAGCGCCCGCCCATTCTAGATTTGACTTTCTGGCGCGCATCCCATGATACTGATTTGAAAAGGACGCCTGAATAGTATGAAAGCGCATATACTCATCGTCGACGATGACCCGCGCATCACCGATCTCCTGCGCCGCGTGCTGGCGTATGAGGGCTATACCGTCGCCGTCGCTGCTACCGGTGATGAAGCGCTGGATCGCTCACTTGAGCATCCGCCCGATACGATCGTGCTCGACATTATGCTTCCTGGCATGGATGGGCTGGAAGTGACCCGTCGCCTGCGCGCCGCCGGTGACAACGTTCCGATTCTCCTGCTGACCGCGCGCGACGCCGTTTCCGACCGTGTAGCCGGGCTTGAGACAGGCGCGGACGACTATCTCGTGAAGCCGTTCGCGCCCGAAGAATTGCTTGCTCGTGTGAAAGCATTGTTGCGTCGCAGCCAGCCTGAGCGCGCCGATGTCTTGCGCTACGCCGACGTGGAGCTCGATACCGGCACCCGCATCGCACATCGTGGCGCACGCGAGATCGATCTCTCCCCCACGGAATACGAGCTGTTGGCGCTCTTCATGCGCCGCCCTCGGCAGGTGCTCACGCGCGACATCATCATGGACCGTGTCTGGGGCCTCGACTTCGAGGGCTCCACCAATGTGATGGAGGTCTACATCGGCTACCTGCGCTCCAAGCTGGAGGCGGAGGGCGAGCCACGCCTCATCCATACGGTTCGTGGCGTTGGCTATGTCCTCAAGGAGTAGTCAACTATGGCTGCCAATGCCCCGCTGAGCGCCACCAACCCTACCGGCGCGACCGACACCCTCGAATCAGAGAAGAGCCGCCGCCACGTACCATGGCAACCAGAGTCACTGCGGCTGCGGCTGACGCTATGGTATGGCGGGCTTGTGGCGTTGGCGTTGATTGTATTGGTCGTGATCGTCCCATTGCTCACAGCCGACGCTATCAGCCGCAGTGTAGACGATGCGGTCCGCGCCGAAGCGCGCATAGCCCAGCTCGACCTCAGCCGTGAGCTTTCTCCCACCCCGCCCTACTGGCCGGCGCAGCTCACCCTCAACGTCGTCGATACCAACCGCTCTCCCGGCGTGAGCGTCACGGTCCTCGATACACAGGGCCAGGTTCGTTACCGTTCCGGCGGAGAAAGCGCGCCCCTGCCTTTGCCTCCCGCCGGCCTGCAAGCGACCGACACGACCCAGGCCGTCTGGTATACCGCCTCGGTCGAAGGGGAACGAGTGCGGATTGAGGCATCGCCGATCCATGCGCCAGCCGCGCCGTCCACACCATCTTCTTCTTCTTCGCCTGCCAGCGGTCCCGTAATAGGCACATTACTCGTCGGCAAGTCACTCTCCGATGTGGATGCCACATTGCGGCTCCTGCGTACGCTCCTGCTGCTGACCGGCCTCTGTGTGCTGCTCGGCGTGCTGCTTGGCGGTTGGGCCATTGCCTCGCGCGTGTTGTATCCCCTCGCCGAGATCGGCCTGACCGCCCGCGCCATCGCCGCCGGTGCCCGCAACACGCGCATCAGCAGCCTCCACCGGCGCATACGCCGCCCGCCCGGCGATGACGAGCTGGCCCAGGTCGTCGACACCCTCAACGAGATGCTTGCCGCACTTGACAGCTCGACCGCTGCTCAGCGCCGTTTCGTCGCCGACGCCTCCCATGAGTTGCGTGCGCCGCTGACCACCATCCAGGGTAATCTCGCCTTCCTACTGCGCCACGCCGATGAGCTCCCTCCAGACGAGCGGCACACCATGCTCGCCGATGCCCACGGCGAGGCGCTGCGCCTTGCCCGCCTCGTGGATGATTTGCTGCTACTGGCTCGTGCCGATGCTGGCGCAGATGCAACCATGACGACGCGCCGCGCTCCAGATGCGGCGGACGCCTCTCCATTCGTCGACGAAATCCCGCATAATTCCACAGTTGCCCCCGTCGAGCTTGATCGCATCATCCTGCAGTTGGTGCGTCAGCTCCGTGGTCGCCTGCGCGCCGAAGGCTCGCCGCTTACCATCGCTATCGGCTCGATTACTCCCGCGCGTGTCCGCGCCGACGAAGAGATCCTGCGGCGCATTGCACTCATCCTGCTCGACAATGCCATCAAATATGCCTCCGCCGACGCATCCAACCCCGGCTCGATCACCGTCTCCCTGGAACGCATGAATGGGCAAGCCATCCTGCGCGTGCGTGATACAGGCATCGGCATCGAGCCAGACGATCTCCCACATATTTTCGAGCGCTTCTACCGCGCCGACCGCGCGCGTGGCAGGCAGGGCACCGGCCTTGGCCTCGCTATCGCACAAACCCTCGTCGAGCGCCTGGGCGGACGCATCACCGTCGAAAGCGCGCCAGGCCAAGGATCCACCTTCAGCGTC
>DASVOW010000610.1:0-3647 GCA_036383155.1 Ktedonobacterales bacterium | reverse complement strand
CCTCATATGCACTTGAATTAGTAGGGTGATCATGCTATGCTTCTTCGGTCAAAAGGATGTGCGATAAGCCGTAGATGCGACAGTCCATCGTCGTGCGACATTCCCCACTCGAACCCTGATGCGCGTAGGAACCGTACCCCGCGCCACCATGCCCCAGAGTGCGAACCGACGCCTGGGAGTTCAAGAGAACAACGTGGCGTGGAGACCCGTAAGGAATCGCTCATCCCTGATGGAATCAGGGTTTTCCAACCGGCCTCTGTAAGGCGTCACCGTACGTTGTCCCCGCAAGTCATCTCAACACGTCCTACATGCGTTTTGCGGCCAGGCCGCGAGAGAGGAAAGGAAGAACGAGATGCACATCCCGCAGTCGGACTATGAGCTCATCGCGCCGCCCCCGATTCTCAATCCTACACCTGAGGGCGAGCAGCAGCAGGTACACATTGGCCACGCGCATTTCTGGGAGCGCGCCCTATCACGGCGCCAGGTCATCACGTCCGCTGCCGCAGGCACAGCGGTCGTCCTCGGCTCGGGTCTGCTCGCGCCAGAGCTAGCCCTTGCCTGGGGAGCGCCAGTTGCTCCGAAGCCTATACCAGAGACCCTCCCGGGAACCCCATTCCACATTCTCGATCCAGGCAGCGAGGAGCCCTCGTCGATCACCGACTTCAATGGCTTCATCGGCGCCACCGAGATCCAGGGCACCGGGACGGACGGCCTGCTCTTCGATGCTGACATGCGCTTCATGAAGGGTATATACGTTGGAGTAGACGGCAAGGTCCATCACGCTACCTTCGGCTTTGTCTGACTGGACGTCTTCAAAGGTCAGTTTGACTTTACCAACTTCTCCACGCAGATCCACGACTTCAACCCCGGCATCTCCCCGTTCCCCAACGGCCTCTTTTGGACGGTGCGCATCCCATCCCACGCCGTCGAAGGCCATCTTGGCAAAGGAACGGCAACACTTAGCGGTTTTCATCAGCACGTCCACGATTACGGCAAAATCCCCAACGCCTTAAACAATGGACCATCGGATCCCTCTACCGTTTCGTACACAGTCCATTGGCATAGCGTGAAGCGACGGCGTCATGTGCATAACGAGAAGCTCCACGTCGCTGGGCTGTTCCTCGACACCGAGGCCCACATCCACTGGACCGGCCACAACCACAAGACCGGCTTCACCTTCACTAGCCACGACACAGGCCAGAAGGCCCTCTCAGCCCAGATCGGCCACGAGCGCAACGGAGTCTTCTTCAGCTAGACATGCGCCACCCAGCCCGCGAGATAGATCATCACGCGAGAACATCTCCGGGCTGGGTAGCACTTCCCATTCAATTCGGAATTTGCGCTACGATGATGAGGAGCACCGCCATCAGGAACTGTAGTGCAGATGAGTCGTACCCATCCACAGGAACCGCGAGAAGCCGCTTGCGAATGCGCCGCTCCTCCGCTGTGATGGCGATTGCGCCGATTGACGCCACCTGGTGGCGCGCTGAGACGGTGAAGTGAAGCGCCGTTGACGGCAAGGGGAAGCGATGCAGGAGTCTGCATGAAAGGAAGCAGTGATCATGGCGACGGAGATACGTGGTCGCGTTGCGCTGATTAGCGGCGCCAGCCGAGGCATCGGAGCGGCTATCGCCCGCCGGCTAGCGGCGGCCGGCGCCGCTGTCGCTGTGGGATACGGCGAGAGCCGAGCACCCGCGGAGCACCTGGCAGCTGAGCTTGCAGCGGCGCATGGGGTGCGCGCCGTGGCGGTCGGGGGCAACCTGACCGACCCGGAGCAGGTCGCGGCGATGGCGCGGGCGACGGCGCAGGCGCTTGGCCCTGTGGATATTCTTGTCAGCAACGCCGGCATCGCCAAGCGGCAAAGCTTCGAGGAGATCACCGTCGAAGATTGGGACGACACGATGGCGCTCAACCTCCGTGCGGCGTTCTTGCTTGCCCAGCGGCTCGCGCCCGACATGCGCAACCGGAGATGGGGCCGCATCGTCTTTATCTCCTCGGCGGCTGCGTTCACCGGAGGAATCATTGGTCCTCATTACACGGCGTCCAAAGCCGCGCTCATCGGCCTGGCGCATGCCCTGGCTAAGCCGCTCGCGCCTCATGGTGTGACCGTCAACGCCGTGGCCCCAGCCTTGATCGGCCAGACCGGTATGATCCCCGGCGGCCCAGAGGACGAGCGGCTGCTTGCCAATGTGCCAGTAGGCCGGTTTGGCAAACCCGAAGAGGTGGCCGACGCGGTATTCATGCTCGTCGCGAATCCATTCATCACAGCCCAGACCATCGCAGTCGACGGTGGACTTTATCCGCGATGATGACTTGTGCACACGCCGCCACCCCGACATCGTGGACGACCTGGCCTCTCCCCTGCCGCTGACGGTGGTGTGCGAGTCGCTTGGCGTCTCGCGTGAGGACGAGCCGCGCTTCGACGCCTAGCCGAGGCGCTGGCCTCGTTCTCACGCCGCAGTTCATACAGTCGGGAAAGGAGTACCATCATGTCCACTCAGCAAAGCGTGCCAGGTTTTGCACGAGACATCGAGCCGTTGTTTCGTATGCGCGACCGGCAATCCATGCGTTGGGCCTTCGACCTCGGGAACTACCACGATGTGAGCCAGCACGCTCAAGCCATCCTTGAGCGCCTCGCAAACGGTACGATGCCGTGCGATGGAAAGTGGCCCGACGAGCAGATCGATCTATTTCGCAGGTGGGTCGAAGCCGGAATGCCTCCCTAGTGCCCGTCCGTCTAATCCCCAATTGCGGTTACCAACACCAAATAACGCGACGTAGAGGACGCCCAATCGCGCGATCAGGTCTTCACAGGCTGACTCGTTTTAACGTGCCGTTCCAGCACCGTCGCCATCCGGCGGAAGTTTTCCCCGATGGTCTGCAAGTCTGCTCGTGGCGCCGACGGCTCGTCGCTCACCCTCGTACAAATGGCGTCCAGCTCAAGGAGTCGCTCGTGCAAGACGATCCACGCCGCATCATGATGGGGCAGGACGTAGCCGGTTTGATACATTTCAAAGGTCGGCCCCGCCACCTTGCCCGGCATGTCCGGGCCGATAGGCAGCCTGCTAAGCAGTTGGCCCAGTGGCTTGATCGCCATGAACATCATATTCACCGCCGTGCTGCTCAGCGTCTGCAGCTCGTCGTCCGTCTCTTCGCTATGAATAAAGTAGCGCATGAGCATCTGCAACAAGACTTCGTAGCTGGAGTTGAACAGTTCGGAGACATCAGCTGTGACCGGATCGGAAATCAGCGGGATGTCGCTCGTATCGCTTGGCGGTCGCACGTACGCCGCGACCACAGGTCGGGCTGGCTCGAACCCCGGATCCTGCTGCTTGTATTCGCGGAATTCTTGCATGACTTGCATGAATTTGCCGAAGTGCGCCTGGTGCCAGTCTCCGCGAGCTCCCTCCCCCTCCATGATAATCGTCTCGATCGCTTTGCATGCCGAAGCCAGATCGGTGACCGCAATCAGTTCGGGCCAGCCGAAGTACTGCTGGGTGGCTTGTGCGCGGGGAGGGCCGATAAAGACACGCTGTTCGCCGTACTTCTCCACCAGGTGTCGGAAGCCCTGCTCGATGCCACGATAGAGATGACCGATCGTGGCAAAATCCTGTGCCTGGGGAACAATCTGGTCATCGTCGAGAGTG
>DASVOW010000609.1:0-3032 GCA_036383155.1 Ktedonobacterales bacterium | reverse complement strand
GAGCTCGCCTTCACCCGCTTGGCGCTCGATGCCGATATGCCGCTGCTCGGCGTCTGCCGTGGCATGCAGCTCCTCAACGTCGCCCGTGGAGGCTCGCTCTATCAAGATCTCGGCGCACAGCAGCCACATACGCAGCAACACACACAGGTGCGCCATCCTCGTAGCCATCGCGCCCACGACATCCACATCCTTCCAGACTCGCGGCTGGCCGCCATCCTCGACACCCCAAGTCACAGCGTCAACAGCCTGCATCATCAGGCCGTCAATCGCCTTGGTGATGGCATCCGTATCGTCGCCTGGTCTCCAGACGATGTAGCTGAGGCCATGGAGCTTCCAGCCTATTCCTTCGCCTTGGCCGTGCAGTATCACCCTGAGGAGCTTGAGCCGACCGACGAGGCCAGCCGGCGCCTCTTCGCCGCGTTCGTGCGCGCCTGCATCGACCGCGCGACGCTGCGCAACCAGGGGCAGCCGGCCGCCGAACACTCCAATCTGGTCGCCACTGCCACATCATCCATCTACACCGAGCACTCCTAGGTGCATGCCGGAGGTGGCACGCGTGAGTGATGGCTTGCGCGTGCCGCCCGCACCACCGGCTCCACATCCTGGCCATCGCCCTCTGCCCGAGCGCCTCGCCCCCTCGCTTGCAGGACTCTGCGGTGCAATCTGCTCACCCGTCCTCGCTCATAACCTGCTCGTGGCCTACGCCCTTGTTTGGCATCCATGGCATCCCCTCTGCAGCGTTTACGACGTGCTCGATACATCCGGGCACACGACACCGTAACGTCCAATAGTAGCAAATGAGCAGAGGAGAACATTACATGTCGAGCAGCATGGGTCAGCAGACGAGTGCCAGCATGGGCCAGCCACCGACAGGCATGTCAAACGAGACGTATGATCTGGTCAGCATTCTCTACCACGCGCTGGAGAACGGTTTCACCAGTGATCGCTACATCCAGGACGCCCAACAGGCAGGCGACAACGATCTGGTCCAGTTCTTCCAGCAGTGCCAGCAGCAAGATCGCCAGCGTGCCCAGCAGGCGCAACAGCTTCTGAGCCGCAAGCTCCAGCCGCCTATGCATTGACCGCTGATACACCAACCGCACGCCTTGGTGCAGGGGCAATGTGCTCATGTGCTTCGGCACCCATTTGTATCATCCTCCCTCTATCCCACCCCAAATTAGCCTCTGCATCGCTCGCCGCTTACCCTCTCCCCGCGCGGGCTCCCCCATCGCGCCAAACTACACCATCGCCGAGATCGTCTGACATATCGCCTCCCAGCTGATTCACCGTCCCCCCATTGGTCCCACTGCATATATTTGATGTTACAAGGCCGCTTCCTCATAAGTGTAATCAGTGTCGGCGCATGAGAAGAGGGGGATCGTGAGGAGAGCGCCGGCAGTGTAAGAAACCACGGCATCGACTCTTTTGAGTCCCTATCGAGAGCAAGAGCTCTGCAGTCAGACACAAGGTGACGCCTGACACTCTCCCAATTCAGGGGCATCTCACCTATTCAGAGGAGAATTCGAAGTATGGCTAACCCGACCTCGTCTCGCCCGTGGCCCTTCCGCACCACTCGCCGCCTGGCAATCACTGCCATTGGAGGCGTCGTCGCCATCCTCGTGGTCGCCGGCACGCTCACCCTGACCGCGCTCAATCTGAGCCATGTCCATGCCAGCGGCACGGGTGGCGGCGGATGTTACCCGACCAGCGGGCCGGCCTGCACGTTCAAGGGGCATGGTGGCTTCGCTGACTTCGAGAGCAGCTCAGGCTGCGTGATCACCGATATCAATGTCTTTGCCTCAGACAATTTCTCGCGTAGCAGTGGGTCTACTACGTCGACTTCCGACATCAACCTCAGCGTGAACAGCTATAACAATTGCACAGGTGACTATTCCTATGGTTGGGGCTACGATACCGGAACAGTCCAATTCTCGCAAGGAGGAAATACACTCACTGCACAGGGGAATATCACCGTCGACATGTACAGCGGCAACTACGGTGGCACGTCGGCCGGCTTGGCGGGCTCGGGCACAGGCGGCGGCGGCGGCTCGACATCGACCGTGACCTACACCCTGAATCTGACGTGGAAGGGCTTTGGCACGCCCACCCACAGCGTGAGCGACTACCACACCCAATCGCCCGGCTTCATCATGCAGAGCCACTACACTGGGACGAGCCAGAACGCGATTGTGTCTGGTACGCTCTCTGATGGCACGACCAATTTCGCGGCGACGCCCTCGATCTACGGTGAGTCAATCGGCGCCACCAGCGGAAACTTCGTCGTCATCCAGAAGTAAACGAGAACTAGCCGCCACCGCCAGATCGCCATCCCCCTCACCGGCGCTCTGGCGAGTTGGCGCCCCACTACTCGGAAGGGTCGGAGCTCACGCTTCCGGCCCTTTCTTCATACACCCGTCACATACGGCACAAAGCACAATAAAGAGCCGTCGCTCCCTATCGGCAGTGAGCGACGGCTCTTTCTAAAACTCAAAACCAGCTTGGCACGCTAGTTCGTGAAGATGCGGAAGATATTGCGGCCCTTGCCGTCCTCGTCCGCCCCCTGCTGACCCTGCGCTCCCGGAGCGCCCGCTGGTGCTCCCGGTCGCGCCGCACCGTTGCCCTGGCCCTGGCCTTGACCTTGACCGTAATAGTTATTGTCATTCCAGCGTGGCGCCACGCTCGGCACGGGCGCTGTCGGGCTATCCTCCGCCGGGCGACCACCGTTGGCTCCCCGGTTCCCCAGCCACTCAGGCACCTGTTGCCCCGACTGTGGCGCAGCCGGGCGCGACGCAAAAGCGCCATTGCTGGGGCCGCCACCGCCTGCGCCATTGATGCGCTCGTGATCGATCCAGTCGTAGGCACCGCTCAGCGCGTGCTCGCACCACGTCGAATAATCCTTCGGCGCAAGGCCGGTGCGCTCGAAGTGATCCAGCCGGCGCATCGTCAGCACCAGCCAATCCTCACCCTGCTCCACCATGCGGTCCACCAGGTCCGCGCCGGTCACGCCGCTGCGCTGCAGGCGCTCGATCGCC
>DASVOW010000608.1:0-1720 GCA_036383155.1 Ktedonobacterales bacterium | reverse complement strand
ATCAGCGGCACGGAGAATCCGGATCGCTGGGTGGACATCGGCGGCTTCCTCGACCGCAAGATCGCGGGGCTACGCGCTCACAAGAGCCAGATGCGCGATTGGGATCCCGCTGAGGAGATCACCAAGTGGGCGCGCGAGACGGCAAACGCAGCGCGCAAGTACGGCCACACGATGGAGTACGCCGAGGCGTATAAGTACGTCAATCGGGGCGACTAGGCCCACGCGGATGCGTTGATACGAAATTACTTTGGGTTCTTGTGGTCAGCGCGCTCGGTCATCAATGGCCGGAGCACGCGCGGGGACAGGGCTCACAAAGGCGTCAATTCGACATGCTCTGCATGCGCCGAATCGACGCCTTCTCACGCTGTTTCTCAGTAGCCTGGCGGTCGCCGGAATAGGCCCGTCACATCAGCTAGAGCCTGCGCTATCGCCAGCAGACGCGAGTCGCTCCAACGTTTGCCGGCGAGCTGTACCCCTATGGGCAGGCCGGAGTGATCGAGCTTGTAGGGGAGGACGAGCGCCGGGTGGCCAGTGTAGTTGAACACGGTCGTGTGGGCGCTGACCAGCCAGTACACCTCTTCATGATCGTCTATGGGGAGGGGTGATCCTGGCTCGCAGTGTGGGAACGCCGTGGTCATGGACGGTGGGCAGAGTAGGACGTCCCACTTTTCGAAGAATTGCTCCCAGGCGATCATGGACTGGTCACGCCGGTGAAGCGCTTCCAGGTACTGGGCGAGGGTGGTTGGTCGCTCCTGCTCCTCCGGTTGGAAGGCGCCAGTCATCATGCCGATCAACTCTCCGGCACTTCTGAGGTCCTGGGTGAAGTCCAGATCGGGGAGCGTTGCTTCTTCGACGACTGCACACAGGGGCTGGAGCTGCTGTGCCAGATCTGCTATGGCGGCGCGTATCTCCGCAGCGAGGGGCACGCCTGGAAACGTCTGGGCAACGGCGATGCGTAGTCGTTTGAGGTCGAGCTTTGGCACGGCGTCAACCGGAATAGGCAATACGTCAGTATCGCGACCATCTGGCCCGGCGATGATGGAGTAGAGCAATGCAAGATCTTCGGGGGTGCGCGCCAAAGGCCCAATGCACGACATGATGCGAACGCTGGGTGGGGGCGGGAGACCAGGGAGCAGGCCGGTGAGTGGCACGCGATGCTCAGTCAGCTTGAGCGCGGACACACCGCAGAAGTGCGCTGGAATGCGGAGCGATCCCGATAGATCGGTGCCGATATCAAACGGGGTCATTCCCGATGCAACTGCCGCAACCGCGCCGCCGCTCGATCCACCTGGAGTGCGCGCGACATCCCAAGGGTTATTGGTGCGGCCAAAGATGGGATTGCTCGACTGATAATCGGCGAGCATCGAGGGGACGTTTGTTTTACCAAGCAGTATGCCGCCAGCGGCCTGGAGGCGAGCGGACACAGCACTATCCTCCTGGGGAATATGATCGAGAGGTGGGAAACCGCTGGTGGTGCGCATGCCCGATGTCGCAAGAGCGTCTTTCAGCGTGAAGGGCACGCCGTGAAGTGGTCCCCACAGTTCTCCGCAAGCCAGCGCCTCATCCGCCTGGCGCGCACGCGCGTGCGCACGCTCGGCATCCAGGGTGACGATGGCGTTGAGCGCGGGATTGTGCGCCTCGATTTGCGCCAGATGGGCGTCCAGCACTTCCGTGGCGGAAACCTGTTTCGTCCGGATCGCGGCTGCCAATCGCGCCGCGC
>DASVOW010000607.1:0-2457 GCA_036383155.1 Ktedonobacterales bacterium | reverse complement strand
CTACGTGCACGGCGTCTATGCCTTGCGGGCGAGCGATGGCGCGATTCGCTGGCATCACGACACCACCGACCCCGTCATCTCGCCCCCGCTCGTCGTTGATGGCGTCGTCTACGCGGGCGTCGGCGCCTCGCTCGTCGCGCTGCGTGCGAGCGACGGCATCCAGCTCTGGCAGCGCCCACTGACCATCAGCGGCCACCAATACCTCCCGCTCTGGCTCGCCTTCTCCGCCGGGACCATATATACCTACGGGCGCGACCAAAATCCCGATCAACCCTATACACCAACCTTTTTCGGCGACTCCACTGTTTTCGCGGTGCAGGCCGCTGATGGCGCTGTGCGCTGGAGCCACCGGCTCGACGGAACTGAACCCGATCAGCAGCTGAGCACGCCGGTAATCGCGGATGGCATCGTCTATGTCCGCTCAAATGGCAACGGCAGCCAGGCACAGGCCAGGGGCGTCCCCGGCTACGGCTTTGGGCTCCATGCGTTGCGGGCGAGCGATGGTACGCTCCTATGGACCTATCCGACCGCCATCACACAGCCAGTGGCAGCGGGCGGAGTCGTCTATGCCGGCGATACCTCCGGCAACATCATCGCGCTTCACGGCACAGACGGCACGGTGATATGGAAACAGCTCGTCGCAGGTCCCGCAAGCGATTTTTGGGAGATATCGCTTTCCCTTGCCAATGGCACCCTCTACGTGGGCGTCAACGTACCGGATAAAGATACACTATCAAGTAGCGCGGCTGTGAAGGCGCTCGATGCCTCAGATGGGCGGCAACGCTGGGCGTGCCCGCTACCAGGCTCCTCCGCCACCCAATTGGGAACGCCAGTCTTCGCCGCGTGAGCGCGTGCCGGGCAGGGCGAGCAGCAATCCTGTCTGGCGCTCGCCCTGCTCCTGTTCGTTCCATACGGCATACAGTTGCTACCAAATCGGCCCGGACTCTCAGCGTCCGCCCCGCCTCAATGCCACATAACACCGGCTGCCCGTTCCCACAACCGCCACCCAGCTCGCCACCCGCCCCCTTCTCTCCAAGGGAAGGGGGCAGGGGCTTAGGTCTTCTCACTGCCTGCGCCGTGTTCGTGCCACCGCGCGCCGCGAAGGAACCGCGCCATGCCTGGCGCCACCACCCGCCTTACCCCTGGCGTTGCGCGCCGACGGATGCGGATTCACCCGCGCCGCGCGTGCGCCGGCATATGCCGCCTCCGGCTGCTGCAGGCGTTGTAGCGTCAGCAAAAACGTCAGCAGCGTCAACACATGGATCACCGTGCACCACGCGCAGATGCGATGCAGCTGCACGATCTCTGCATACACCAGATACAGCACAAACACCATGCCCGCCGCCGACCACAAAAACTGCGCCAGACGCAGGCGCGGCGGCTCCGCGCGTCCCTGCCGCAGACGCACCAGTGCGAACCCCGCCAGCGCCCCACTCCCCACAAACCACAGCAAACCCGGCACCGTGATCGGCACATTCGTAAACGGCACGCGCGAATAGCTGCTCGTGAGCACCGAGGCGCAATCTACCAGCCCGCTCGTCGAGCAGATCAGCGGCACATGGTCCGCCTCCACGGTGATCAGGTAGACGGCAATGGCGATGCCCGCCACCGCCATCACGATCAGCGCGATCAGTCCCGGCGCGCCCGCTACCGCCTCGCCAAAGCTCATGCGCCGCTGCCGTCCCATCCCCTGCGCCGTATCACTCATATCGCTTACCCCGCGCCTGCGTGTGCTCATCGCCCCTCAGTATCCTTCCTAACCATTCTTCGGCAACTGCTGCTCGATAGACGGAATCGGCGCAACCTTACACGCAGGCGCATTATTGTTGATGACCTGACAGACCGCCGCCGTCAGATAGTTCGCGTTGCCGACAATGTTCTTGGTCGTTTCCGCGTTCGGATCGCTGAGCGCCTTGGCGATATCGGGCTGCGATTTGTTCGCCAGCACATCCGGCGAGAAGCCCGCGCCGGACGTCAGATACTGATTGGCAAAGTCCATGAATGGGATGGCACCGGCGCTCTGCTGTGGCACATACGGCGGCGCGTCGTACTTCGCCAACAATTGCTGCTGCTCGCTGGTCGGTTGCTGCAGCGGGTTGTGGTTCCGGTCCTGCGTCTCCACCCCCTCAAAGGTGATGTACTGGCTGGTGTATGTGCTCTTATAGAAAGTAAACGTCGGCGTATTCGGAAAGACGTCGGACCCCGATGAGCTCATGTAGTGCAGATTCGAGAACGTGCCAAATCGGCTCATCGCCACGATCACACTCCAGCGCTCCGCCGCGCAGAACGGACAGAAGTCGCCGCCAATATACACAATCTTCGGCTTCCCCGATGCGTCTTTCAGCACCTCCACCTTCGGGCTAACCGCCGTCAACGGATTCTGGAGGCCGCCCGTGCCCACCGCCGCGCTCACCTGTGGGCTGACCGACGTGATCTGTTGCATCACCGTTGGCGACA
>DASVOW010000606.1:0-16313 GCA_036383155.1 Ktedonobacterales bacterium | reverse complement strand
CTGATGGCGGAGCGCACCACCCAAAGCTGGACGACTGTTCCCCATTTCTTCCTCGTGCGCGAGGTGAACGCCGCACAACTGGTGGCGTGGCGCAAACGTGCCACGCAGCAGGTATCCGACACGATCACCTATACCGATCTGCTGGTGAAGATCGTGGCGGAGGCGCTGCGGCGCCACCCGAGAATCAATGCAAGCTGGTCTACTGGCACTATCGTGACGAACGAAGAGGTCAACGTGGGCCTTGCAGTGGCAACCGAGGACGGTCTCGTTGTCCCGGTTATCCGCCAGGCGGACGATCTGTCACTCAGGGCGATCGCCCGGCAACGCGCCGATCTAGTGGCGCGAGCACAGACGGCGCAACTGCGATTGCGCGACCTGCAGGGCGGCACCTTTACCATCAGCAATCTCGGCATGTACGGCATAGACGCGTTCAATGCGATCATCAATGCGCCTCAGGCGGCTATTCTCGCAGTAGGGAGAATCGTCGACCGTGTCGTGCCTGTCGACGGTCAACCATCAGTGCAGCCAACGCTGACACTGAGCCTCTCTTGTGATCACCGGGTCGTGGATGGCGCGCGTGGCGCTGAGTTTCTGGCTACGGTGGCGAAGCTGGTCGAGCAGCCGTCGGACCTGGCAGGATAGTGTAGTGCGTCTCGCCTAATGAGTCGCCTGTTTGCATCACGCATAACAGGCGACCTTAGCGTCCTTGGGAGAGTGGAAGCGTTATGGAGGAGCGCCAACGACAGGAACATCAGGTGCGTGCTGATGACGGGTTCGTCGGTTTCTCGAGTGCCGAATTCACTCGCCGATTTGGGCAAGTGCGGGCTATGATGGACCGCGAGGGACTGGCTGCACTAATTGTCTACGGGAACACCTCAGCATATGGCGAAGTTCAGTTTCTCACGGATTTCCGCGTCACCCGTGAAGCGATGCTCGTCTTCCCTCGCGATGGCGACCCAGTGTTATTTGTGCAGTACTTTAACCACGTTGCCTTGGCGCGACGTGTCGCGCGTCTGGAAGATGTCCGTTGGGGCGGAGCTGATACTGCCGCGACATTCGCGGACGAGGTCATTCGCAGTGGGTGGGCTGACCAGCGCCTTGGTATCGTTGGTCTGATTCCCTGGCAGCGCTACCGCGTACTGCGCGATCTGCTTCCCAATGCCTCGCTCGTAGACGCCACCGCGCCGATGCAGCGCCTCAGGCTCGTGAAGAGCGCTGAAGAGCTGGAGCATCTGCGTCGTGGCGCCGAGCTGAGCGATCTTGCTATCGAAGCATTGGAGCGCGAGGCTCGCCCGGGCATTCCTGAGCATGCCCTGACGGCTATTGTGGAGGGCGCATACCTTGGGCTGGGCGGCCAAACACATATCCACTACATGGGCTCCACGCCGATGCGTAACCCGTCGCTCTGTGTACCATCACAACAGCAGTCTAACCGTGTACTCGAACGTGGCGATGTGCTCATCACAGAAATTAGCGCGCAGTATCACGGCTACCCCGGACAGATCTTGCGCCCCTTCACCATCGGTGAGCCACCTACACCCGCATATCAGCGCCTCTATGATGTGGCCGTAGAGGCGTATGAGCGCGTCGCGGCAGTCATTCGCGCTGGCGCTACAGCCGCGGCAGTGCTGGATGCCGCCGAGTGTATTCACGCAGCGGGGTACTCGATCTGTGATGATCTGGTACACGGCTTCGGCGGAGGGTATTTACCGCCAGTCATCCGTACGAGGCAGACCGGCGGCACAAGCACCCCGAGCTTCACGTTCGAGGAAAATATGACTGTTGTAATCCAACCCAACGTGATTACGCTGGATGAGCACATGGGACTGCAAGCGGGAGAATTGGTGCGCGTCACCCGTACTGGTGTGGAATCGCTGCATCGCTATCCTATGAAGTTTATCCAGTGCGGATAGCCGCTTGAATTCAGGGATGAAGGCCATACAGCCGGCCACCGCAAGAGAGGTAGCCGTCTCTGTAGATTTTCAGAGGCGGCTACCTCTATGTCTCCCATTTTGCTGCGTGCGACAGTAGGTATGCAATATTCAGGTGACAATATCCCAGATCTGGTAGGATCTTACAGCTCAACCAGTTTGCCCCATCGCCACACTCAAAAGCCACTGCATCGCCGCCGCATGACATTCATCCGCTGTGAATAGTCAACTCGATATATTGGCTATCTTGCCTACCAGTCGCTCCTATGTTATTGTGGTGCAGAGCATCGCTACTCTCTGCGTCTGCTTCATCTATGAGTGCAATTGCAGCCGATATGCTTCCAGAGATATGGATATGTGGCTTGCGTTGAATGTGCTGTTCCGTCCTATCCAGGGACTGAAAACTTCCGACCGCTGAGGTGCGCGAGGAGGAGGTGCGCGCTATGCCGGCAGAGACGACCTCGATTCCGAGACGCGTGCTGGTGGTGGACGACGACCCGGCTTTGCTCACTGCCCTGGCAGAGGGCCTGGAGTTGGTCGGAGGCTATGAGGTTACTGCGTGTAGTGACGGCGCTTCAGGACTGGAGCAGTTCTTCTCGGTCCGGCCGGACTGTGTTGTCGTGGATGTGCGTATGCCGGGCTTGAATGGATACCAATTTGTCCGTGCGCTCCGTGGAGATCCTGAGACTGCCCAGACGCCTATCATTGTCTTGAGCGCACTAGTGCAGGATCACGAGCAACTTGCTGGGCTGCTATCGGGTGCCGATGCCTACCTCACCAAGCCGATCAAAATCGCTGACCTCGTGACAATTATCGATAAGGCTGTATTCCTGACATCCGACGAGCGCGAGCGCCATCTGCGGCAATTATCAGATACGGGCCGTGAAGGCGCATGAGGCGTATGACGAGAATTATTGATATGGTCAGGCAGTAGCCGCTCTTTGCTTCGTCGCATCGTTGCGCTTCGCATCAAGATGGAGGTTTCCGACGATGTCTCTGCCGCCGTCCAGTACCGTGGCTCAGCGCTCCGCCACTCGTCGCCTCACGCGCAGGTATAGTCTGGCCCTCGTCGCGATCGCCGTGCTCGGTATCTTGGGGCAGATCATCGTGCAGGTGAACATCGCTCAGCTCTCTCGCGACACGCACGTTATCGACGTTGCTGCCCTCCAGCGCACGCTCAGTGAGCGCCTCAGCAAGGCGGCACTCGCTATTCTGGATGCTCCCGACGAGACGGCGCAGTCCAGCTATGCCAGCCAGCTCTCGAGCGTCGCCAACCAATGGGAACATACGCACCTCGCTTTGCAGCGAGGCGATGAGGCTATGGGCTTGCCCGGCCAGAATAGTCCAGAAGTCACTCAGTTATTCGAAAAGGTTGCCCCAAGCTTCAACTATATGCAGGATGCCGCGACAAAGCTGCTTGTCGCATACTATGGACGGCCTCCAATATTGTTGCCAGAGACGCCATCGTTAGCCAATGTGATCTCGCCGTACGTGCAGGAGATTCTAGCCGCTGAGCCGGAATTCGTCGTGGGCATGGATGCTATCGTCGCGCAATACCAACGCGAAGCAGATGGTCGTATCTTGCGCCTCCAGATCATTGAGTGGAGCCTACTTGGCGTCGAGATGCTCGTGCTGCTGTTGCTTGTGCTTTTGGTGTTCCGCCCGGCGACACGCTATGTCGGTCAGAGTATCAGTGACCTGGTGCTTGCGCAAGAGCGGGAGCATGAGCTTGCGGCGCTGAAGGACCAATTCATTGTCGATGCGAACCATGAGCTGCGCACGCCGATCATGGCACTCTACAACAACCTGGAGCTCCTGGCGGCGCTGAGCGCGCGCGGCACTGCGGAGCAGCGTACGCGTATTCTCCAGCGTGCGCTGGCTTCGGGCGATGCAGTGCTGCGCTTGCTCCACTCCGTTCTCGACACGGCCGCCTTAGAGGGGAAGCCGCCCCGGCTTGAGCTCAAAGCGGTGACGCTTGCCCCACTGATCCGGGCTATACTGGAGACGTTCGACCCGAGCGAGATTGGCGAGCCAACGCTCCCAACTGGGGCGTACGAGGCCCGCGCTGTGTCGATGCATGTACCATCTGATCTCGTAGTATGGGCAGATGAGGGACGGCTACGGCAGATCCTGGTCAATTTACTCGCCAACGCACTCAAATACTCGGCTCCAGGCACTCCTATCGACCTTCGGGCCGACGCGCACGACCCAGCGCACGGAGAGCGCCAGCGTGCCCGGGCCGGTGCGGGTAGCCAACAGCCCAGTGCCAAGCTGATTCAAATCAGCGTGCGTGACCGAGGGCTGGGCGTACCTGCACGCGATATTCCCAAGCTCTTCAATCGCTTTGTGCGCCTGGAGCGCGACATCGCAGGACCCGTGCGCGGAACTGGAGTGGGCCTGTATATGTGCCGGGTACTGATCGAAGCAATGGGAGGACGCATCTGGGTCGAGAGTAGCGGCATTGCCGGCGAAGGCTCCACCTTTGCCTTTGTGCTGCCCGTTGCGCCGCAAGAATCCACTGTTGATTCACAGCGCACTGTGGACTCGGTGGGACCTTCACGTATCGTGGCTAACTAGCGGATGCATCGCGAAGCCCTTCATCAGGCCCTGCTCACTGCCTGCTGGTATGGAGCGCCGCGCGAATGCGTGCGCGAGTAAATGGGACCTGACGCACTCGCGTGCCAGTGGCGGCATAGATGGCGTTCGCGACTGCCGGTGCGGTCGTGATGGTAGCAGGCTCGCCAGCGCCGACGGCAGGCTGATCGGGGCGGTTGATAAGCACGATCTCGATATCGGGAATCTCGGAGAAGGTCAGGATTGGGTACGACTGCCAGTCACGGCTGGTGATGCGATACTCGTCGAACTTGACCTCCTCCAGGAGCGCGCGGCTGAGCGATTGGATGACATTACCTTCGATCTGATTGCGCACACCGTCGGGATTGACGATGAGACCGCAGTCGTGGGCGACAACCACACGCCGCACGCGAACGGCGCCTGTGCTCTCATCGACCTCCACCTCGACCACAGTGGCGACATATGCCTCTTCATTTTCATAGCGCGAGAAGGCGATGCCGCGACCGTAACCGGGTGGCAGTGCAGTTCCCCATCCTGCCTGTCGCGCCGCAGCCGCGATCACATCGCGTGCGCGCTGATCGACCAGATGCTGCAGGCGGAATTCGACGGGATCTCTCCCACCCGCCACAGCAAGCTCATCCATGAAAGATTCGTTAGCAAACGTGTTGGCGGTTGCGCCAAGAGTGCGCAAGGACGATGAGCGCAGGGGGACCTGTGCCAGACCATGTAGTGTAACGCGGCTATGTGGCAGCGTGTAGTTCGTGGGCGCATTACGCTCACCGCCAAGGAAGACGGTGCCGGGCATCCTGGGTTGGCGCCGGATGAGTTGTCCGGCGAGGAAGTCGAGTGCTACTCGTGGACGGTTTGCGTGGGTGGGAGTCCATACCTGATAGTCCCAGGCGGCGATGTTACCGTGCTCATCGAGCCCCCCACGTACCTCCATGACCATCGCCGGCCCTTTCGGTTCCCAGACGAACTCGTCCTCACGTGACCATTGCACGCGGACGGGCGCTTTGAGTTCTCGCGACAGCACTGCCGCGTCCGCGGCGACGTCGTCGGCTCCGGTTTGCCCATACACGCCGGCGCTTTCCATATGAATCACGCGCACGCGCTCGATGGGCATCTCAAGCAGATCTGCAAGTGCGGCACGTAATGGATAGACCCCCTGCGAGCCGCACCATACCGTCACTTCACCATCATGGAAGTCGGCTACAGCGCAGGAGGGGCCGACTGTGGCGTGGGCCTGGAACGGCTGGAAGTAGGTGGCATGCACGAGCGGAGATGTGTGCGCGAGCCTCGCTGCGACGTCGCCGCTCTGAACGAGCACCCGGTCAGTCGTGGGCTGCTCGCGCAAGACATCCCAAAGCTCGCCCATTGGGGGGAGGGAGGGTTTCTCGTTCCACCTCACTACAAGCTGCTTCGCCGCACGAATCACCTGTTCTTCGCGCTCAGCCACCACAGCCAGAAAATCGCCAAGCTGGATGACCCGCGCATCTCGTACGGCACTCTTATCTAAGTCTGCAACTGTCGCCCCAGGGCTAGGCGGACGCACGATACGCGCGTGCCACATGCCAGCTAGCCGTATATCGTGTACGTAGGCAGGCTGGCCAGTGAATTTGGACAACAGATCCATGCGGGCGACATTACTACCGACGACGCGGTAGTCCTGTACGGGTTTGAGAGGCGCAGTGCCGGTGATGGTGCGGTCGAAGCGACGGCTCCCCATGAGGTCGCCATAGGTGACGCCACGGCTAGGATCGTTGGCAACGGTGATTCGACCGTCACGCACCACAAGCGCATCAAGCGAAACACCCAAGTAATCGGCTGCCATCTCGCAGAGCGCCAGCCGAGCCTCAGCAGCAGCCTGCCGTACTGCTGCCCCGCCCATCTGGAGCGTCCTGCTGCCGGCGGTATAACCCTCATTCGGCGTTTGGCCGGTGTCGCCCATTACCATCCGAATGCAGGCCATTGGTACATCCAGCTCGTCGGCGACGATTTGCGCCAATGCGGTGCGTACACCCGTCCCTAGCTCTACCTTGCCGCTGAAAACCGTAACTGTTCCATCAGGCGCGATGGAGAGCCAGTCGTCGAGCTGCGAAGTCGCATACCCGGCGGATGCCTGCCTGCCTGCCCACACTTCCGCCGAGCCTCCATGAGTCGTAGATTGCTGCTCGCGAATCGGCAGATCGCCGGGTATGTCGAGTGTCATTCCTCGGCCTCCCACATGAGCTGTGAGGCGCGATTGACCGCGCGCAGAATACGCAGATGTGAGCCACACCGGCAGAGGTTTCCATCTAGAGCGGTGCGGATTTGTTCGTCGGTTGGATGTGGTGTGCGCCAGAGCAGGGCAGCAGCAGCGATCATCAAGCCGCTGCTGCAATAGCCACACTGCGCCGCCTGCTCTTCGAGAAATGCCTGTTGGACCGGATGGAGCTCGCCTGGCTCGCCGAGGCCCTCCACTGTGGTAATCTGCGAGCCTGCCGCCTCGGCGACGGGTAGCATGCACGAGTATGTCGCTTCCGCGCCGCGGAGCACCATGCAAGCGCCGCATTGCTCCAGGCCGCAGCCAAAGCGTGGGCCATTTAGTCCAAGCTCGTTGCGTAGCACATACAACAGCGGCGTCTCCCCGGTCGCTTGTACGGTGTGCTGTTGGCCGTTTACGGTAATGACTATGTCAGACGTCATAGGATCTGGCCTTTGTCTTCCGGTGGTGCTGCTTCGCTAACTCCTCGTATGGTGCATCTCTACGGCAAGGACACATAGAGGCAAGCCGTCTCAACTGGATGCTACGCCACTAGTATACCCAATTGCGTCTCTCTGCGTCCCCACCGTACATCTGAAAAGAACCGGCTCTCTCTTGCGAAGTGTTCCGTTAGACGTATTCTTATAGTCGTGGCCTACGCACAAACGCATCTGTTCAGCTACTGAACGATGTTGGGATACAGAGTAGCTCCTATGGCGACAAGCACGCCTGTCACAAGGATGGTGACGACGAAATCAACACCCAGGCCATTGACACTGGAAAAACCTGCCACCATCAGCGTGCGTAGCGCATCGACTTGATAGCTCAATGGATTCATGCGGGCAACAACCTGGAGCCATCCTGGCATAGCTGCGATGGGGTAGATCGCGTTGCTGGCGAAGAACAGGGGCATGGTTAGCACTTGCCCAATACCCATCACCCGATCGCGCGTCTTGAGTAGGCATGCGATGACCAGTGAGAAGGTGGAGAAACACGCGGCGGCAAGTATCACCATCACGACAACACCTAGCAGCGCGAGCGGGTTCCAGTTCATCTGCACGCCCAACAGGAGCGCCAGCACGTAGATGATCACCGCTGGTGGCAGGCCACGGACGCCCGCTGAGAGCGCTTTACCTAACACCAACGCAGTACGCGGCGTCGGGCTTGCCAGAAACTTGTGAACAATCCCCATGTCGCGGTCCCAGATAATCTGGATGCCATAGAAGATCGAGAGGAAAAGAATACTCTGTGCCAGGATGCCAGGCGCCAGAAACTGCAAGTAATTCTGTTGGCCGGTGGGGATAGCGCGGATGCGTGAGAAGGTCTCACCAAACACCAGCAGCCAGAGCGCGGGCTGCACCGTTCGCATGATGATATCGGTGGGATCATGCCGTAGCTTGCGGACCTCGAGCTCGGTGATGGTAAATGTCTTCGAGAAGAACGCACGTATCCCACCATGTGGGCCACTATTGACAGGCGAAAGGACGCGGGCGCCGGTATAGCTCGTTATGGTTGTATTCGCCGAGGTATTAGCCAAGTCGCGCGGCTGTGCGGCGGGCTCGCGAAGCGTCACGGTAGCTACCTCCTGTTTCTAAGACATCACCCGTGTAGTGGGCAAAGACATCGTCAAGCGTGGCATCCGGCTGCCCGAGCGAGGCTTTCAATTCGGTTGGCGTGCCAACTGTGGCGACGCGACCATGATGCATAATGGCGATCCGCTGGCACAGACTATCTGCCTCTTCCATGTAGTGGGTGGTGAGAAAGATCGTCATGCCCGTTTGTGCGCGGATGTCGTGCAAATGCCCCCACACGGCTTTGCGGGCAACGGGATCAAGTCCAACTGTTGGCTCGTCAAGGAAGAGAATGCGCGGCTCATGTAGCAACGCCTGCGCCACCTCCAGCCGCCGAATCATGCCGCCCGAATACGTCCGCACTAACTTATCCGCCGCCTCCGAGAGACCCATGAACGCCAACGCCTCGCGGATGCGGGTGGCGTTAGCGCGACGCGGCAAATCATAGAGCCTGGCGAAAATGAGCAGATTCTCGTAGCCAGTCAAGGTGCCGTCAGCAGAGAGCGCTTGCGGCACATAGCCAATCACGCGGCGTACTTGAGCTGCTTGGCGTACCAAGTCGAAGCCCGCGACGGTGGCCGTTCCTGATGTTGGCTGTAACAGGGTTGTCAGCATCTTGATGGTGGTGCTCTTGCCAGCGCCATTTGGGCCGAGCAAGCCAAAGACCTCACCAGAGTCTACATCGAGGGTTACGGCGTCGGCGGCCACATTTGTGCCGAATCGCCGCGTCAGGTGATCTAGTGATAGGACATGCTCCCCAGCACCCGACGAAGGAGCTGGGTCGATTGTACTCGCCTGTCGCATCGAATCCATATTGTCGTGTATCGCCTTTCGTTCTGTTTCTTTGCTGCTCGTGAGACTTCAACTACCTTTGGGATGGCCCTCGTGTACGGCTTCCTGCGCGTGATTGGGCGCATCCGCAGTAGATGTGAACCTATCTGAGAGAGTGGCCGCGCCCGTAGAAGCGGGCAACGGCGAGGGAGAGGCAAAGAGAGCGCGCAATGGTTCGAGGGCCAGCACAATCTGCTGGCGCTCATCATCACTCAAGCCTTCCAGCCGGGCCGCGATGCCCTGTAAGGTATGCGCATGCGCCTCGGCGCGAATCTGCTCGCCGCGTGCCGAGAGGTGCAATTGAATGTAGCGCCTGTCGATGGGTGAAGGCCGCCGCTCCAGAAAACCGTCAGCGACCAGGGTATCTACCAGCCGTGAGGTAGCGGCAACTGAGAGGCCTAGATGCTCCGCGACCTCAGAGAGCGAGCACCCTGGATGACGCTGCACGTAACCTAACGTCCGGAAATGAGGGACTGATAACTCCTCAGATCCGCGTTGGCGCATGAGGCGGCGGATCTCGCGCATGATCAATGGGACAACTTCGAGCAACTGTGCAGCAGTTGCTTGGCTATCTGCCGCCATCGTCTCGGTAGTTGCATGTGGTATCTGTTGCATAATGCAAATATAGCACAAGCCAGATGCCTGATGCCAGATGCCTCCGAGTGAAGTTCCTCCCCGGGATTCCCTTTCGCTACGGCTGGATGTGGGATCGTCGCTGCTAAAGTGCACAGGTTGTATTAGCCCTGGCGTGGTCCAGGACGTGCTGCACACGATATCCATGAGGGCGAACGCGCGTCCTGTGTTTCCCCCTGGTCAGTCACCTGTCAGAAGTAGTCATAACACGTCCTGCAGGTGAAGTAGTGGGGTAGTCGAGCTGTGACCACCACGTGCTGACCGGGCCACAGCTTCCGCCACGCTCTGGGCGCGATGCTGTGTCGCAGCCGTGAACGTGCCGTTTATGTTGTGACTCGATTGTGCGATGGTCGTGTGAGTATCCGTGTAGGCGTGTTCCTGCCAAGGACTCGAGAGTAAACGAGGATGCGGCCTGCCTGAGGCCGCAGATACGAGGAGGTACTCCATGGCATGCAAAGAACGGCTGGTGACCTATCTGCAAGAGCAGCAAGTACCCTTCCAGACGCACGATCACCGAACGGCTTACACGTCCGACCAGATGGCAGAAGCTGAGCATATCCCAGGGAAGATGGTGGCTAAGGCCGTTATCGCTTTCGCCGACGGCAAAATGGTCATGCTTGTGCTTCCGGCCACATATTTAGTCAACTATGCCAAAGCAGCCGCGGCTCTTGGCGTCCATGAGTTCCGGCTCGCAGTAGAAGATGAGTTCACGTCCTCCTTCCCAGACTGCGAGATTGGGGCATTACCCGTATTTGGGAATCTGTATGGCCTCCCAGTGTATGTTGATAAGAGTCTGGCTGAAGACGACGTAATTGTGTTTCCAGTGGGGACACACACTGAGAGCATGCGCATCCGCTACGCAGATTTCGAGCGCTTGGTCAGGCCAAAAGTAGTGGAGCTCGCGCGCCAAAAGGCTGGGTATATGGCATAAACGGCATATGATGAGCGTGGAACTTGCAGCGAGGCGCAATATGACGACATGGAGGAGTCAAGAGATAGGGAGGCCGATATGACATTCGAGCTTACGAGCAGCGCTTTCGGAGCAGGTCAGAATATCCCAGTCCGGTACTCCTGTGATGGTGAGCATGTGTCGCCGCCGCTCAGGTGGAGCGGAGCGCCACAGCAGACCGCTACGTTCACGCTGATCGTGGACGATCCCGATGCACCACATGGTACCTTCACCCATTGGGTGCTCTTCAACATCCCTGGCAACGTCGATCACCTGGATGAGCATGTGCCACAGACACAGCGCCTCGCCAACGGCGCTGTGCAGGGAAGCAACGACTTCGGCAGCCTTGGCTACGGTGCGCCCTGCCCGCCGAAGGGCAAGGCGCACCACTACCGTTTCATACTCTACGCGCTCGACGTAGCGCTGAATCTGCCTGCAGGTGTCAGCAGGGAGGAGGTGCTCGACGTGATGCAGGGCCACATCCTCGATCAGGCGCAACTCGTCGGCACATACCAGCGCCAGTCGGCGGTCACTACCATTCAAGCAGGCGGCAAGCGCTAATACTCAGCCGGATCTTTCATTCGCGGAGACCGCCCGCTTCTGGGCCAGCCGCCTCGCGCTGGAGGCCGACGGACGCCACCACGTCCGCGGCGTCATCGGCCCCGACGAGTATCACGAGGGCGTGTACGACGACACTTTCACCAACGCCACGGCCATCTGCAGCCTGGCCGCGGCCGCATCCTCCGCGCCCTCTTCGCGCCGACCGCGCCAAACCCGCCAAACCCGCCAAACCCGCCAGCCGCCGTCCACTGCCCCGCTGGCGCCCTGCCTGGCGGCGACCTCCGGCCCGCCCACAGGGAAAGAGGCGATAGAACAGTTTGTAGCCGATGCGCCGAGGGAGGCTGCCTTTATGGCGCACTCGGATGCCGTAGACGACACCATAGCCTTCCAGCCACTTTTGCACGAGCGCCGGGATCAGCTCCGGCGGATCCTGAATGTCACCGTCCAGGCAGATGACACCGTCCTCTGAAGCGTATTCGATGCCGCTGGTGTAGGCTCCCTGGGCGCCGAAGTTGCGCGAGAGAGTCAGGACTCTCACATGCGGATCGGCAGCGGCAAGCGCGTCGAACAGCTCCGCCGAGCGATCATAGCTGCCATTGTTGACAAATATGATCTCATACCAGCTCGCCAGCGCTTGCAACACCGCTCTAAGACGCTGATACATCAACTGGATGTTGTCATACTCATTGTAACAGGAGATCACGACCGAGGTCTTCCTCTCAATGAGCTCATGTGGACCACTTTCGAGTCCAATGGCGATACTCGGGAGGCCGTCATAGACTGGCGCGGGCAATAGATACGTGCTCCAATTGGTCGCGCCACTGCTCGCGTTGGGCGTCTTCTTCGCCACGGGAGATGGCGCACCTCTCAGCGCGCGACTGTGCTGCGGCCGCGCCGCTCGCCGGAACAGCAGCAGTGATAGCCGTATTCGTGCTGCCCTATCTCTTCGTGCCTGGTGCGCTGCACGCACTGCTCTTCAATATGGTGGAGCTTTCAGGGCGTTATTCGACCTATCAGGCCAGCCTGGTTATCCGTCTGATCGTGCTGGCCTTGCATTTCGATCTAGCTGATATCCTCGTGGTCGGGGTAGCATTGCTGCTCCATGGCGTCATCTTGCGAAAGACCTGGGGAAACTGGAGCAGGGAGGAGCGCCAGGAGAACGTCGTCCTCCTGGTTATCGTGGGGGCGGGGCTGGCTTTGCTGGCCGGCTACCTTACCGATCAAGCTAAAGGCCACTATATCGTACCCATCCTGCCGCTGCTGGCCCTCTACGCCTGGGGAATTCTTACAATAATCTACACGAGGAACCACCAGTCGTTGGGCCGAGTGGCATACACCGCCGCATTGGTCTTGCTGATCATCATCGGTATGCCCAGCACGTATCTTACGCACTACCTGTCGTTGTACTCGCCTTCCTCGGCGACTGGCAGCGACTATGCCGCGGCGCTGCCCGGGGTAGATGCACAAACCCTGGCGGCCGCGGTTGCCGCCCATACGTGGCCGGGCGATTCGATCTGGGTATACTACAACGCGCCGGAGATCTACTGGCTGGCGAACCGCAAGCCTGCGACGGATGAGCCAGTGGGTACGTGGTTGGTGGACTACTACGATCAGTTCTGGTTCCAGCACACGCTGCTGCAACTCCAGCAGGAACGACCGACTGTCATTGTTGGGTTCGACAACCCCAGATACCCGCGTGCGCGGGCCGCAAGGGTTCTAGACTTGCCGCTCATCGGGCCGTACATTCAGAGCCACTACACCTGCTCCAGGGCGACCCGCGCCGAAGTCGGAGGCCCGGCTGGGGTCGAGTTCTGTACATTGCGACCGAGCTCGGAACCCTAAGATCCGATCGCGCGCAAAATGGGGTAGGTGTGCGCTTGCTCCTGCACAGCCTCCCGCGCATTCTGCCGCAACTTCGCGGAGCCTCATCATCCAGTGTTTGTCCGCATGGACGAAACGATCAATCTCGCTGACGTGCACGACGGAAACGGGTCTGCCCTCGTTTAGCAGGTAGGTGAGATAGCACATTTCCCTTTGTCCATCGATCAGACCGTGTCGAAGGAGGAATCAATGCAGCGACGCGAACTTGTAGAACACTGGAATCTCAAACAGCGTGATCCGGCAAAAACCATGGTGGACGATTGTGCCGCGAGCGAGGGCTGGCTTCCTGCGACAGTCCCTGGTGTGGTGCAAGGAGATCTGCTGGCTCTGGGGGTGATCCCCGATCCATATGAAGAGCTGAATGAAACAGCGGTACAGTGGGTGGGTGAGTGCGATTGGATGTATCGGTGCCGCTTTGCCTGGACGCCGGGTGATGCCGACGATGGGGAGACGGTGTTGTGCTTTGGTGGGCTAGACACCTTTGCAACCGCCTGGCTTAATGGTCAGCAGATCTTGGTTAGCGACAACATGTTTGTTACCCATCGCATCCCAGTCGACGCGCATCTTAGAGCCGGCGACAATGAACTGCTCATCTTGTTCGAGTCGGCGTTGCGCGTTGGAAAAGCGCGCGAAGCCGAGCGGGGTGTAATGCCCGTCTGGAATGGTGATTCTAGTCGTGTCTATGTCCGCAAAGCGCAGTATCACTATGGGTGGGATTGGGGCCCGTGTCTGCTTACGTCAGGGCCGTGGCAACCGATCTGGTTAGAATACGCAACAGTGCGCATTGCTGAGCTGTACTGCCAGGCAGCGGTCAGTGACGATCTGCAACATGCACAGTTTCCGGTACGCTTGACCATCGAGCATCCCGAGCGATTGCCTTCAGCGACCCTCCAGCTTATCCTCTACGACCCTCACGGCGAGGCGATCGCCGGGGAATCGTTTTCTCATCTGGAAGATACGCTCCAGCATACATTTGCCGCGGAGCAGCCAGCGCTCTGGTGGCCTCATGGCTATGGAGTCCAGCCACGCTATCGTCTTGTCGCCATGCTGTGCCAGGACGGTGAGGTCATCGAGCAGCAGGAGCAATGGCTGGGCGTCCGGCGCTTACGTCTTTTGCAGGACGAGGTCGAGGGTGACGTAGGGAGGAGCTTCCGCTTCGAGGTGAACAATACGCCGATCTTCTGTGGAGGCGCAAACTGGATTCCCGCCGACCTGATTCTTCCTCGTGTGAGCGCAGAGCGCTATCGCGCCTATTTGCAGCAGGCGGTAGATGCGCACATGCACATGATCCGCGTCTGGGGGGGTGGCATTTACGAGGCAGATATCTTCTATGATCTGTGCGACGAATTAGGGCTGCTGGTCTGGCAGGACTTCCTCTTCGCCTGTGGCCTCTATCCAGCGCATGAAGCCTTCCTGCAAAGCATACGCGCCGAGGCCGAATCCGCAGTCCGGCGCCTACGTCATCATCCGTGCATTGCGCTTTGGTGTGGCAACAACGAAGACTACGACATCGCACGTAGCCATGGGCGCACTATCTCTGGACCGGTGACGGACGCCTTTCCAGCGCGTGTCATCTACGAGCAGCTCTTGCCAGAGATTTGCGCACGGCTCGACCCAGCCAGACCGTACTGGCGCGGAAGCCCTTATGGTGGGACTGATAACAACAATGACCTCACTGAGGGCGATCAACACGTCTGGGATGTTTGGCACCGCGAGCAAGCGCCCTATCAAGACTATCCACGATTTTCTGGACGTTTCGTGAGCGAATTTGGCATGGCCGCGCTCCCATCCGCCACGTCGCTCGCCGCGATAGCAAGTGCGCCGCAACGGTATCCGGGAAGCCGTATGCTGGATTTTCACCTCAAGGCTGACGGGGGCGTTCGACGCATTGCCGTCTATCTCAGCGAGAATCTGCGCGTACCCGCCGATATCGTGCTCTACACGTATGCGACGCAGGTCATGCAGGCCGAAGCCCTTGCCGCGGCGTATCGAGGATGGCGCCGTCAATTTCAAGGCCCAGGTCATTATGGATGCGGTGGAGCCCTGGTGTGGCAGCTCAACGATTGCTGGCCTTGCGTCAGTTGGTCAATCATCGATGATGCGATTTTCCCCAAAATGGCGTACTATGCCGTGCGCCGGGCGCTTGCGCCTCTCGCGTTGGAGATAGGCCAAGAGTCAGAGTCCAGAAGCGCGCTCTGGGCGGCCAATAGCACATCTGAAGAGATTCAGGGCGTCGTACAGGTGCGACGCTGGACGCTAGAGGGTCATATTGAGGGTGAAGAGGAGCGCGCCGTCGTACTTGCGCCGCACCGGACGACTCCCCTTGGTAGCACTGACCTAACAGTCGATCCCACACATATCTTGCAGGCACAACTGCGCGTGGACGGCGCAGTGAAAGCTCGGGCTTCACTCTGGCCCGAGCCTCTGAAATATCTGACGTTACCAGATCCTGGGATCGCCGTCGAGCACCTTCCAGATGGACAACTTCGCCTTCATGCTAGGGCTCCGGCAAAAAGCGTCTGGCTCGAAGGAGATGGGCACGTCGATTGGAGCGACAATGGATTCGATCTCTTCCCCAATGAGCCGTACACGATTCACACCACGCAGGCCATGATCCGCTTGGTAAGCATACTATCGCTGTTTGACCTCCAACGAGCCAACTAATTGGAGATACCGCTGTCGAAAGCGTAACGACTGCTCTCGCCGTCAAGGCAGAGAGCATAGCAATCCATGCGCTCGCTGAGGGAGCACTCGCGAATTGTCGCGGCTATTTGGACCGAATCGCTTGAGACTTATCAGCTTTCTTGCGTAACCACTTGACAACCAGGGCGCGGATCAGTACACTTGCTCGTAACCGGTTACGGGAGCGCTACCGTAAGCCGACTGTATTCGCCGTTGTGTACTCCGGCGCCCGTTCTCAACCTGTGAGGACCATGATGGCAGACCGCATTACCATACAAGACATCGCCCGCCTGGCGGGTGTGTCGAAGGCAACGGTCTCGCGCGTCATCAATCAAAAGCCAGACGTTGATGCGATAACGCGCGAGCGGGTCTTGCGGATCATGGAGGAGCACGAATATGTACCCAACATTGCCGCTGCGGGGCTCGCTGGTGGGCGCCCTCGGCTCGTTGGGGTATTG
>DASVOW010000605.1:0-4701 GCA_036383155.1 Ktedonobacterales bacterium | reverse complement strand
CCTGGAGCAGACATGCGCCGGCTATAGCTATAATAGAATGAATGCTGCTGTGAGCAGAGCAGAGACAAGTGATAGAGGAAGGCGGTATGCCCTATGGGCGAGGAGTCGAGGCAGGAGAATCGGGGGCTGGCGAAGTGGCAGATCGCCGCGCTGGTGGCTGCGGGCGGGGCTGGCGCGCTGGCGCTGGCAAACGCACTCAGCGATCTTGGCGCCGGCAAGCCGGAGAGTGTGCTTGATGGCGAGCAGGGCCGCTATGCCTGGACTCTGGGCGACATCTGGTATACGGTGAAGGGGCAGGGCGAGCCACTGGTGCTGGTGCACGGTGTCTACGCTGGAGCGTCGTCGTACGAATATCGCCATGTCTTCGACAGGCTCGCGCAAGACTTTCGTGTCTACGCCTTCGATCTGCTTGGCTTTGGCCTCTCGGCCCGCCCCTCCGTCACCTACACCCCCGTCCTCTACGAGGAGCTGATCGAAGATTTCGTGCGCCAGGTTGTCGGAGGGGCCGATCATCCGGTGAACGTCATCGCCTCAACACTCGGCGCGGCCTTCACCATCCGTGCGGCGGCGGAGCGTCCCGGCCTCTTCTCGCGTATCGTGCTGATCGAGCCGACCGGCATCGAGAGTCTCGCCAAAGCGGGCGATTCGCTGGGCCGCCGCATCGGGCGCGCCGTGTTGCGCTCGCCGCTGCTTGGCCAAGGTATCTACAATCTGATTACCTCTCGCCCCAGCATTCGCTACTATCTGAAGTCGCAAACCTACGCCGACCCAAACATGGTCAGCGACGACATGGTGGATTACTACTACACCATGTCGCACCAACCCGGCGGCCGTTATGCGCCCGCCAGCTTCATCTCCGGCACACTCAACACGCCGGTCGCCAGCGTGTATCCGCTGCTCAAGCAGCCTATTCTGCTGTCCTGGGGCAAAGATGCCCCTTTCACACCGCTGGAGAACGCACGCGCTTTCCGCCAAGCCAATCCCCGTGCGGAGCTGCGTGTCTTCGATTGCGGTGGATTGCCACAAGACGAGCAAGCCGAGGAGTTCACCCGAGAAGTCTCTACCTGGATCAAAGCAGCGAGCCCATCGCGCCAGCGTTAATCGTCAGCGCGTCATGTTCTCGGTTGCTCCTGGTGTGATATCCTGTGGGCGGCTCGCTCAGCCTCTGCCCAGCCGATCGCAGACCGAATCCACATCAGGAGCAAGATAGATATGGCACGCATCGCCCCCGTCAACGCCAAGGGCACGCGAGACTTTCTCCCGCGCGACCTTGTGCGCCGCAACCGCGTCTTCACTCTGCTGCGCGACACGTTCGAGCGCTACGGCTACGAGCCGCTGGAGACGCCTGCCATCGAGAACACCAACGTCCTCGAAGGCAAGTATGGTGAGGAGGGCGAGCGCCTGCTTTTCCGCGTCCTCAAGCGTGGCCAGAGTCTCGAATCGGGCTTTGCCGAAGCGGAGGGCGCCGCGAATAGTGATCGCAGCGCCGGTGCGCTCGCGCGAGCGCTCTCCGATGAGGCGCTGCGCTATGATTTGACGGTTCCTTTCGCGCGCGTCATTGCCGCGCACCAGAACGACATCGTCTTTCCTTTCCGCCGCTATCAGATGCAGCCTGTCTGGCGCGCGGACCGCCCCCAGCGCGGGCGCTACCGCGAGTTTTACCAGTGCGACGTGGACTGCGTGGGCAGCCGCTCGATGACGGTAGACGCCGAGATGGTGGCGATTCACCAAGAGGTCTTCGGAGCCCTTGGATTCACCACATTTGTCACGCGCATCAACCACCGTGGCCTGCTCAGCGCTCTGATGGAGGCGTGCGCGGTCGCGCCGGAGCAGCGTGTGGCGGCACTGACCGCCATCGACAAGCTCGACAAGATCGGCATGGAGGGCGTGCGCGGCGAGCTCGTAAAGGCTGGACTACAGGAGTCATCGGTTGATCGGCTGATGGAGGCAATCGGTATCTCCGGCGCGCCCCAGGCAGTCGTGGAGGCGCTGCGCCCGCTGGTGGGCGAGGTGCCTGAGGGGCAGACTGCGCTTCGGGAGCTGGGCGAGGTCTTTGACTATCTGAGCGCGATGGGTGTCTCCGCCGAACACATCAGCTTCGACGTCTCGCTGGTGCGGGGGCTGGGCTACTACACCGGGACCATCTTCGAGACGGTGCTGACCAACTCGAAGCTCGGCAGCCTCGGTGGCGGTGGGCGCTACGATAAGTTGATCGGCCAGTTTCTGGGGCGCGACCTGCCCTGCGTCGGCGTCTCGTTTGGCATCGACCGCATCTTCGACGCTCTTGCCGAGCAGAATCTGCTGGCCGATGAGGCTGTCACGACGACTCAGGCGCTCGTAACGCTGTTCGCGCCGGAGACCATCCCCGCCTCGCTTGCCCTGGCGAACGTTCTGCGCCGGGCCGGCATCCGCACCGAGGTCTATGCGGAGCCAAGAGATCTCAAAGCGCAGCTCACCTTCGCGAATAGGAAGGGGATCCCGCTCGCGATCATCCTTGGGCCGGATGAGTTGGCGCGTGGTGAAGTCGTTCTGCGCGATCTGCGCTCCGGCACGCAGCGCGCCGTTTCCCGCGAGGAGGTCGCCGAGGAGGCGCGAGCAAGGCTGGGGTGAGTCCTACTTCCCTAGCCACAGTTGCTCGTATGTGCGCCAGTCGGCGTCGCTGGTCGTGGCGAAGCGATAGATGGCCACGCCGGTGAAGGCGCTGGTGTCGTGGTTGCTGTTGAGGCCGGCGATCACTCCGTGCAGGCCGGAGGCCATGTTCTCGGCGGTTGCGTGGAACCAGAAGCCATTGCCGGGGTATGTGGGCAGACCAATCAGCACCTCGGGCGGCTGCCGCGCACTACGAGTCGCCTCCAGGATATGCTGCGTCTCCTGCTGCATCGCCAGCTCATAGCTGCCCTGGGTAGGCATGGCAGTGTTATAGAGCATCGGCACGATCTGGTCCACATGAGCCGCCACCGCCGCGTAATAGTAGCTCGTCCACCAGGCGTCGCCCCGCCCCACGCCACGCAGCAGATCCGCGACGTGCGCGTTCGGCGCCCACTTCTGCCCGACTACCGAGAGCATTGCCCCATTCGGCAGCCGTGCCTGTGTCTCCTGCAGGAGATCGAGGAAGCGCGGATTATTGTTGACGATGGGCTCGATGTCATAGTGCACCCCATCGAAGCCATCGTCGGCGGCAATACGGGCCGCCGTCTGCGCAATCTGGAGGCGCACCGCCGAATCGTCGAGGCTGACGCTCTGGTCAGCGGGATATCCTCCGGCCACCTCCACCTGCCCGATCCACGCGAGCACACGCACATGGGGCAGGCGGGCGTGCAGCGCGGCGACCAAGCCGGCGGCATTGGGTGCCCGGTCGCCAGGAATCGTGCCGTCGCTATCGAGCGGCCCTACATGCGCGAAGACATATCCTACTTGCTCACGCTCCAAACGTGCGGCGAGCTGGTCGTACTCGTCGTCGGTGTGCTGCTGGCCCGCCCATGTGTGCTCCAGCCAGACCGCATTGCGCCCGAGGTTGAAGTGTGCACCGGGGTAATTCGTGACGGTTGTGCCGAGCCGCCAGAACGCTACGCCTAGCGCCACCACCAGCAGCACGATCAGCGCGAGCAACACGCGCGCCGCGCACCCCAGTCGTGAGCCAGTCACCGGCCTCCCGACGTTCGGCTGCGATGGAGGCGCCTTGCCCGGCACTGGCCAGATCGGCGGCTTCGCGCGCCTGAGGACTCCGAGCACACTCATACCCGCGTCACTCCTTCTCCTTGCCGCGGTTGCTACGCTCAGCAGCTTGCTCACGCTCGCGCCGCGCCTGCTCATCCAGCGCCTCATTCGCCAGCGCGTCAGCGAGCGCATTCTTGCCGCGCAACACATGCGTGAAGGTTACATTCGGTAGCGCCCTGGCGAGCTTCTGAGCCTCCTCATACAGCGGGCGCAGCGTGTCGTCGCGCACCTTATACTGCCCCGTCATCTGGCGCACGATCAACTCGCTATCCATAAATACCCGCAGGGCAGTTGGGTTGTAACGAGCCGCAGACCGCAGGCCCAGGATCAACGCGCGATACTCGGCCTGATTATTTGTCATTATGCCCAGGTATTTCTTGCCACGAGCAAGCAGTGTGCCATCGTCGCGCTCAATCGCCACACCCGCCGCCGCATGTCCCGGATTGCCTCGCGACGCGCCGTCGGTGCGCAGAATCAATGGTATGCCGGTCCTCGCGTCTCCCATCTCGTTTGCCGCGCTCACGCCTCGCTCCATCTCAGCATACGCTCACTCCTCGCGCTCCGAGGATGCCCGCTCGCATCGCATCCGTAGCACATGGTACCATGTGGCGACAGCACGAGGAGTGTATCTATGCCTGAACGTAGTGACCTATCAGCGCCATCAGCGGCGCCAAGCAGCCCTGTGAAGCGCCCACCTCACTCGCAACTCTGGCCCGATACTGCCCAGGTGGATGACGCGGGCCACTTGCGCATCGCCGGGCTCGATATCGCCAGGCTGGCGCGCGAATATGGCACGCCGCTCTATCTCTTTGACGAGGCGACGATCCGCGCCCAGTGTCGCACCTTCCGACAGGAGTTCGCGCGGGGCTGGCCCATAAGCGCCATTGCGTACGCGGGCAAAGCCTACCTCTCGCCTGCTCTCTGCACCATCCTGGATGACGAGGGGCTAGAGCTTGACGCTGTCTCGGCGGGCGAGATCGCCGC
>DASVOW010000604.1:0-3690 GCA_036383155.1 Ktedonobacterales bacterium | reverse complement strand
GGGGTAGAGACGTTTCCAGCCTGAGCAGTAGGTGAGCTATTGCACCTTGCGCCAGGCTGGAAACGGTGTGTTTAGCTATGTAGCTGGCTAGTGCTGCTAGCCCTGCATCTGTCCTTGGGACGCTTGTTGATCCTGGCCCTGACTCTGACTCTGACTCTGACTCTGCATTTGACTCTGTGCTGCTCCAGGGGTGATGCGAATCGCGCGATCCCGTGCCTGGGCAGACTTGGGCAGCCGCAACGTCAGGATGCCATTGTCATAGGAGGCGCTGGCGTGCTCGGCATCGACATCACCGGGCAAGCGCACCATCTCGCGGATCTCTTCGCGGCTGGTGCCGATGTAGACGGGGCGGGCGCCTTCGGGGGCGGGGAATTCGGTCGCGCCTTGAATTGTGACCACGTTCTGCCGGACGGAGACATTCACCTGATCGGGCTTCACGCCAGGCAAGGGCACCTGCAGAATGTAGGCATCGTCGGTCTCATACAGATTCATCGAGGCGGTCAGCGCCGTGGCGGCGGCGGTGAGCGCGAGCGGGGCGGTGAAGGCATCGCGCATCAGCTGATTGATGGCATCGCTGAGGGGCATCGAGTTGCGCGGCGAGTACCGCGACATCCCTTGATTCGACATCGTTCTCTCTCCTTACGCTGTAGGCGTGTCTCTCGTGTGATCTCCTGGCGCTTCACGATACGCCAGGGTAAGGAACGCACTCCCCTACGTCGTACCAGGGCAGCGGCTCGGCTTCCTAATGCATGTGGAACCATCGTCATGGGCTCCGCACAGACACAGGCATCCTTGCCCTCGTGTCCTGTATGTCGGCGGGAGCCGTTGCCGGGGTGCCGTTTGTCCTCGATACGACATCCCACGCTCCCGTGCTGCAATAGTTGCGCCAGCGGGGGATGGGATGTTCGTGTATCTTGGCTACAGTGAGCAGCATACACGAATCTGATACGGTGGTCTGTTCGCCAGCGAACACTGGATCACGAGACGTAGCGTGACGTTGCTGGTGGAGTAGACAACTGGAGACACGCCAGAATCCACCTTGCGATCAGGGGGAATCCAACCTGGGGACGATGTGGCGTGGCGCCTGCTCGGGCATACTCGTGGTGGTGACGGGGCGGCACACCGGCGAGAGGCCGGGAACGTGGCCCGTATGCTCCCGTATGCTGAGGAGGCGTTTACTTTTATGCATCAGAACGATACTGTAACTCCTGCCTGTGCCATGCTGATTCGCGTGGAACACGTAACGCGGGTCATCGCGACGCGAGCGCAGAAGACGACGATTCTCGACGATATGAGCTTTGGGGTTCCGGCGGGGTGTCTGTTTGCGATCAATGGGCCGTCGGGCAGCGGCAAGTCGACTGTGCTCAACATGCTGACGGGCATTGACAGGCCGACGAGTGGGCGCATTGTCTTCGGCGGCGAGGAACTGCGCGCCAAGAGTGAGAACGCGCTGGCGCGGTGGCGCGGCAAGCATGTGGGCATCATCTTCCAGTTCTTCCAACTGATTCCGACGCTGACGGCACAGGAGAATGTGCTGCTGGCGCTGGAATTGGGCGGTGGGGGTGGGTTACCGCGCCGCGCGTGGGGTGGACGGGCACAGAGCTGTTTGGAGACGGTGGGGCTGGGGGCGTATGCGCGACGGCTGCCGAGCGAACTCTCGGGAGGGCAGCAGCAGCGGGTCGCCATCGCCCGCGCGCTGGCCAACGATCCGCCGGTGCTGATCGCCGACGAGCCGACCGGCAATCTGGATTCACGGTCGGCGCATGCGGTCTTCGATACGCTGGCGGGTCTGGGTGAGCAGGGCAAGACGGTGATTTACGTCACGCACGACCGGGAACTGGCGGCGCGGGCGGAGGCGGGAATCGAGCTGCTGGATGGGCGCATCGCCAGCACGCGGGGCGCGGGCGCACTGGTCTCCGCAAGCGGGGAGGCGCGGGCATGAACGCGAGGCTGCGCAAATCGCTGGCGGATGTGACACGGCGCAAGGGGCGCACACTGCTGGTGGCGCTCGGCATCTTCATCGGCGTGCTGGGGCTTACGGGCATCAATTTTACCGAAGATACGCTCTTTAGCGCGTTTGCCTTCACCAGTGGGGTCTATAGCGCCAGGCCGGACATTGGCTTGACGGTGGACCGGCTCGATACGGGGCTGCTGCCGACACTGGGAGCGATACCGCATGTGACGACGGTGCAGTATCAGGCGCGCTACGACACAGCGTGGCAGGTTCACACCGCCGCGGGGCAGGTGCCGATGCGCATCGTGAGCTACCCTGATCTGCGGCATGTTGCATTTGGGACGGTCGAGCTGACTGACGGGCGATTGCCGGGCGACGGCGAGATCGTGATGGAAAGCGGCGACCAGAGCCTGCAGGCATTCGCGGTCGGCGATATGGTGACGGTGGCGGCGGGGCCACAGAATGCGCAACTGCGGGTGGTCGGGCTGGCGCGGACGGCGGGCGAGAATCCGGCCAGCAGAGGCGAAGCGATTGGGTATATGAGCGACGCGGGGCTGCAACGGCTGGCGGCGAATGATAGGCCCAAGGCGGTGACACACACTATCTCGATCAAGGCACAGCATGTCGCGGATGCGCATGCTGTGGCGGCGGCGGCACAACAGGTGTTGCAGGCGCACCAGATAGCAGTGGAGAATGTCATTTTTCCGACTGCTCCGGTGGACGCGGCGACGTTGCGGGCATTCGAGGGGATCTTTACGCTGCTGCGCGTGCTGGCAGTGCTGGCGGTGGCACTGAGCTGTCTGCTGATCCTCAACACGGTGACGACGCTCGTCACGGTGCAGACCGCGATCATTGGCACGATGAAGGCACTCGGCGGCACACGCGGGGCGATTGTGGAGAGCTATCTTGTCTCAGTCGCACTCTATGCGCTGCTGGCTACCGTTCCGGGCGTTGGGCTGGGGCTGTACATTGGCTATCAACTGGCGGTGTATCTGGCTGCGCGGGTGCCGGTGGAGATTGGGCAGTTTACCGTCGCGCCGTGGATCGTGGCGGTGAGCCTGGGAGTGGGCTTTGGAGCGCCGCTCTTGGCCGCGCTGCCTCCGCTGTGGAACGGGACACGCATCAGCGTGCGCGAGGCACTGGCAGCGTATGGCGTGAGCGCTGGGCAGGGGCGCACACCTGCGACGGCGCGAAGGACAGGATTGACATGGGTATCGCAGACGAGCAGACTGGGCCTGCGCGGCGTGTTTCGCAAACGCTGGCGGGCGGTGATGACGCTGATGACGCTGACACTGGCGGGGGCAAGCTTTCTGGTGGGGCAGACGGCGACGACCTCGGTCAACAGCACGGTGGGCGCGGTGCGGGCGAATGTGAGTGCCGATATGCGGGTCACGTTCAACAATGCGGCGACATTCGGGCAGATACACGAACAGGTGATGGCGCTTCCGAACGTGCAGCGGGTGGAGCGGACGGGTTCGACAAATGTGACGACGCAGTGGGGGGCGCTGCAGGTGTCGGGCTATGAGGCCAGCACGCAGATCTATCACTACCAACTCACGAGCGGCCGCTGGATGCGGGAGGGCGAGACGCATGTAGTGTTGCTCAGCGACGACGCGGCGCGAAAGATGGGACTGCGGGCGGGCGACACAGTGACAATGAAGAACAATTTTGGGTCGAGCACGGAGTTGACGCTGACGGTGATCGGCACGGTGAAGCAGTCGATTGATGTGCTGGGG
>DASVOW010000603.1:0-4713 GCA_036383155.1 Ktedonobacterales bacterium | reverse complement strand
GCGCTCGTTGAGCTGCGCGAGCTGGTCCGGCGGCATGGCGATGTGCATGGTCTCGCTCATGAACCGGGTCGCCTCATCCGATGAAAAGCGCAGGTCAGTCGCGTGAAGCTCGGCTATTTTTCCCTGGACGCGCAGGCGTGTGAGGGGTAAGGCGGGATCGGCGCGGGTGGCGAGCACGAGGTGAAGCGTGGCGGGGGCGTGCTCTAGCAGGAATTCCAGCCCGCGATCGCTCTCAGGCGTCGCCGCGCGGTGGTAGTCATCGAGCACGAGAGCGATGGGCGAGGTAGCGGCTGCAAGCTCATTGATGAGCGCCGTGAGGATGCGCTCGATGGGCGCTGGACGCGGCGTTTCGAGCATGTGGCGCGCGGCAATGGTGACACCCAGCTGGACGCCATCAAGCGCGGCGAGGAGGTAGGTCCAGAAGCGGACAGGGTCGTGCTCCGTCTCTTCGAGCGAGACCCAGGCAACCTGCCAGCCGCGATCCTTGAGCTGCTCGGACGCCGTGACGAGCAGGGTCGTCTTGCCGAATCCGGGTGGCGCGGCGATGAGGGTGCAGGGGCGGACCACAATGCTCTCCAGGCAGCGGGCCACGACGGCGGGGCGCGCGATGAGCGATGGGCCGGGTTGTGGCATGCTCATCTTCGTCGCGATCAACGGACTCGGCTGCGTGTGCCGCGAATTGTCCCGAGGAGGCATGCTCGCCATGTCCGCCAGGGTGGTTGCCGCTTGCTCCAGGCGCGACAGCGTCAGCTCCGCCGAGCGGCCAAGATAGGTCTTGCGCAGGGCGCCATGTTGCTGGCGATAGGCGTACCAGAAGTGACGCCCGGAGCGCTCCTCATGGCGCGCGGTGAACGTGCCCGCGGCGCCGGTGAAGGTAAACGAGCGCGCCTCTTCCAGCCAGGCGAACCATGCCGGCGACTCGACTGGTATGGCTGGCTCGTGCGAAGCGATGTAAAGCGCGCCGTCGCGCACGGCGGGTAGACGCGACATAGGGAGGGTTCCTCGCCTTTTTGGGTAAGTTTGGGTAGCCTGGGATATTTTACCATGGCTCAGGCAAGGGTACGGATGTATGGCTCGTCTATTCCTTATAACCCGGCATACTCCCGGTGGTTTGCGGAACGAGGAGATAGCCAGCGGTATGGCGCGGTGAGCACGCTGATCTTGCTTTGCCTCGGACGCAATACTGCCTATTTACTTTGGAGGGCTGTAGAACGTGCTTGGCCACATAAAAGGCACGCGACGAAGTCTGCCCACCGTTGGACAGACTTCGCCGTGTCGAGACGCAACGCGTGCCAGGGATGGCGCTGTGAGCAGCCAAAGCAATGACAGCGCTATAGGCGATAGGCATCTTCTCCGTGAGCCGCCTGATCGAGACCCTCAAGCTCTTCCTTGTCGGAGACACGAAGCTTGAAGCGTGAAAGCAGCATGAACAGCAGGAGTGTGACGACAAACGAGTAGGTGGCTGTGACGGCAACGGCGATGAGCTGTGTCAAGAACTGCCGGGGATTGCCAAAGAGCAGGCCATTTGCTCCCGCGCTGTTGATGACCTTCTCGGCGAACACACCAGTCAGAAGTGCGCCTACCAGGCCACCCATACCGTGGGCAGCCCATACATCGAGCGTATCGTCAACTCGCGCCTTCTTGCTGCGGAGGAAGACGGCCAGATAGGTCACCCCACCCGCGATGATGCCGATGGCAATACTGGCCATCGGGCCAACAAATCCGCTCGCCGGCGTGATCGCCACCAGTCCGCACACCAGGCCTGTCGCGGTGGCCAGGGCGCTAGGTTTCTTGTTTTCGATCCAACTGAGGGCCATCCATGTGAGGGCGCAGGCCGCAGCGGCGGTATTGGTTACCACAAAGGCGTTTACAGCAAGCGGCGACGCGCTGAGCGCGCTACCGGCGTTGAAGCCAAACCAGCCAAACCAGAGCAGCGCAGCACCCAGCAATGTGAGCGGAACATTGTTGGCCGGCATCGCATCGCCGGGTTTCGTTCCCAGCCGTCTGCCAATGATCAGTGCTGCCGCAAGCCCAGCAAATCCGGCGCTGATATGCACCACAGTGCCACCGGCGAAATCGAGCGCGCCGAGATTGCGTAGCCAACCTCCAACGCCCCAGACCCAGTGCGCAATGGGGTCGTACACGAGCGTCGCCCAGAGCAGGACGAACACGATAAGGGTGCGAAACCGTATGCGCTCCGCGAACGAGCCGATGATGAGCGCAGGTGTGATGATAGCGAACATGGCCTGAAAAATCATGAAGGCCAGTTGCGGAATCGTCGCGGCATAGGCGGCATTGGGCGCGTAGCCAACTCCCATGAGTCCCGCAAAGTTGAGTCCGCCGATGACTCCGCCGATATCCTTGCCGAAGACAAGACTATAGCCGAAGAGCACCCATTGAATGCTGATCAGCGACAGGATGACGATAGATTGCTTGATCACGCTGATGACGTTCTTGCTGCGAACCATGCCGCCATAGAAGAACCCCACCGCGGGCGTCATGATCATGACCAGCGCCGATGCCGCCAGTACCCAGGCTGTGTCGCCCGTATTGATTGCTTGAGGATTGTACGCGCCCGAGGACGCCCCTGCGAATAGCCTGGATGCAGCGCCGACTCCAAGGCCGATGAGCACAATTGCCAAGGTAGCTACAATGAGCTTGTAGGTCTGCTGTCTGGTCGGTTGTAGCGCAACATCTGCCTCTCGCGTGACGCCGGCCTCTTGTATGGTTGCCATTCGCTCGTCCCACCCTTCCTTCACTTTGCTCTGCCAGCAGACTGTCATCCGATGAATGCGTCATCGGGTCGAGCAGCTTGAACGGTATCAAGGGAGTGCAGCGATGCGTGATGCGTCGGGCTGCGACGCGGGAGATCGACCGGGCGAAACACAGCCAGCCACAACGTCGTGGGAGGAGGTCGATGCGCCGATGATGCGAGACACGTTACCAGCGCTCAGCGTTTGGTGACTCCAACAATCGAGATGTGTGCGAGTTGCACATTCAGTCTGGCGGAACGTCTTTGTGCAACATGTATCGTTGTCAAGAATACCTGCGGGTGTTCCGGCCGTCAATGCACAAATAGCCATATAAGACGGGTGCGAGCATTGTGCTAATTGTACAAAATCCGCCAGTTGCCGGGACGCCGGATCTGGTCGCGAACGGTTCCCATGCCTAGTGGGCCTGACGTGACGTGCGTCACCGGGTTGATGTGGTAGTTCCAGAGCGGCATACGGGTGAAGTCGGCGATGAGCGCGAACACCTCATGTGCAAGGCGACGGATGTGTGTTTGAGCCTCAATCGCGTGCATCGGTAGGTTCCTCCTGTGACGAGAGCGGGAGCCGGTACATGCGGCGGGCGAGCGCGTCACCAGCGGGACGGCCGGTGACAAAATTCCAGAGGATCGGCAGCAGCGTTTCGATCTGCTGCTCAGGGATCGCGGCGCTGAGCGTGGCGTACAGCGTTGACTCGACCTCGGCTATCTGATTGGCTACTTCCTCTCCGCGTGATGTGAGGGTTAGCACTACCTTGCGCTTGTCCTCGGGCGAGGGTGTGCGGGCGACATAGCCGGCGGCGATCAGGCCAGCGACAAGGCGGCTGGGGCTGCCCTGCTCGCACACCAGCAGCGACCCTAGCTCGATGAGGGCAAGGGGCTGCCAGTCTTGGAGCACACGCAGCGCCTCGGCTTGTGAGGGTGTGAGCCCCAGCGGCTGCAGCGCGTCGGCGAGAAAGCGATTTCCGTCGCGCTGCGCCGCCAGGATGAGATAGCGCAGTTGCTCGATTGGCTCCATTGTCTTTCTGGGCTTCGTTGGCTCCACGGGCGTTCTTCCTCGTCTGTCGGCGTTTGCTAGGCTGCGATGGCAGCGGGAGAGAGGACATGGCGCTCGGCAAGTCGCTGTGCGGACGCGGGATCGTGCGCGGGGAGATAGACGGTGGGCACCGACCGGGCAAACTGGAGGATGCGGCGGTGAGTGTCGAGCTCCAGCGCTTCGTCTGGCCCGACGCCATCCGGCGCACGCTCAAGCAACAGTTCCTCGGTGTATGACGTGTCGCCGGCGAGGAATACGGCGTGATTGCCGTCCTGGACGACGACGGAGAGGTGGCCGCGGGTGTGGCCGGGCGTGGGCACGAGCACGACATCGCCAGCCTTTGTCAGGGAGTAGCTGTGAGCGAAGGGGCCGTATGGGCGAGCCTCGAAGTCGAGCAGGCGCGGCGCGAACGAGTCGGGCCAGCGGTTGTTGGGGTAGCCCTCGATCCGGCCATGGAAACCCTGTGCGCCGGCGTATTCGGTGCGGGACACGAGGGTCTCGACGCCGGTGAAGTGGGCGAGGCCGCCGGCGTGGTCGGTGTGCAGGTGGGTCATGACGAGCCAGCGCACATCGCGCTGCGGGTCTATGCCAAGCGCGCGGAGCTGAGGGCCGATCTCTTGCTCGGGGCGGACCCATTCTTTCACGGCGAAGCGGAAGTAGGGTTGCCAGCCGGGGAAGTAGCCGGGCTGGCTGGCGCGCGCTGTCTCTCCGGTGTCGACGACGATGACCCCCTCGGGATGCTCGACGACCCAGGCGTAAATGGGCAGCGGCTCGGTCCAGCGACGGTCGAGCAGGGTGTTGAGGCGGCGGATGCCGCCGTGTCCCTTGCCACGGCGCCAGTTCTGCGTGATGGCGACGGTTCCTGTCTGGATAGCATGGATGCGCATGTGGGGTGGTCCTCCCGTTGCTC
>DASVOW010000602.1:0-6027 GCA_036383155.1 Ktedonobacterales bacterium | reverse complement strand
TGGCAAGCGATGACCGACCCAGCCTTCACGCAGCGCTGGTGGGGAACGGCGTGCACCTCGGACTGGAAGGAGGGATCGACGATCACCTGGGAGCGAGATGGTGTGATCGTCGCCGACCCCGAACAGATCGTGCTCGAATCCAAGCCCTATCGCCGCCTCGCCTACACCTGGCAGACCTTCACCTCGGAATTCGCGCAGGTCCGAGGGTTCAGCGACGAGCTTTTCGCCAAAGTCTCCAGCGAGCGCCGATCGCGGGTGGCATTCGACATCGAGCCCGTCGGCCAGATGGTCAAGCTGACCGTCGTTCACGACGACTTCGAACTGGGGAGCACCGTCGCGGAGATGGTTAGCAAAGGATGGCCGCAATACCTGTCTGGCCTCAAGACCCTGCTCGAAACCGGCGAGACCCTCGATACCAACTCGGACGCGGCGCGACAGGACAGACGGATTTCGCCACCCTAACGCTGTGTCTCGACGGGTTGATTGTTGATCTGGAACGAGGAGCATGCTTCGAACAGCCACAAAGAGCGATTGGTGAGAGTGGTCGCGTCGCGGAGTGTACTGCCGACATTGACTGCATAGAACAGACAGACAGGGCCAAGACAGATGACACGCTTAACCAATGACCAGGAGAGTGGAGGGCGAAGGGTGAACACGATCCACCACGTGTTTGAGATCGCAGCGCCGCGTGAGACTGTGTTCAACGCGCTGACAACCGCCGATGGCCTGTCGTCATGGTGGACCACAAGCGTACGAGCGGACGAGGCAGCAGTGGGCGCGCTCCTCGACATCACCTTCGGGCCCTTCAATCCGCACTTGCGGATCACCGAGCTTGACCCGCATACCCGCCTCACATGGGAGGGCGCAGAGGGGAACCAGGCCTGGGGCGGGAACACGGCTATACGTTTCGAGCTCGAAGCCACAAGTCGCGGAACGTTAGTGCGGTTCTGGCACCAACTGGGCCACGAGTTGAGCGATGATGCGGTTGGTACCGCGACCTTCAACTGGGGCTACTACCTCGATAGCCTGCGTCTCTTCTGCGAGACGGGCACCGGCAAGCCCTTCCAAAACGATGTCGCCGGAGCGCGAGTCGGCGCAAGTGGGATTGGCTGATCCTGTTTCGCCGCGAAACCGCCCGCAAGAGATCCCGCTAAGCGCTGGGTCGTCGAGCGCGATTTCGCCTGGGCCGCGCGTTTCTGCAGGCTGGCCAGTGACTACGAGCGGCTCGCCGCATCGCTAGTCGGGCGGCATATCGTCGCGTTCGTCTGCCTCATGCTGCACCCGTTCACCCACTTGATCTTGCGTCCTTGACAGGCTCTAGTATCAGGTATCAATGGTGGGGCTGATGTGATGGTCGAGGACCCGCTCATCGCCGCCCTGATCCGAGGGGTGACACGCAGCTGAGGGAGATGTAGCCATGGATGTAGCCATGAGCGACGAGGTGCATCGCCCGACGATCGACAACCGCAAGGCGTGGAAGGAATACTGGGCGAAGACACAGCCGCATGAATGGTTCGAGCGGTGGGGGTATTGGCGCACCGAGCCGGAGATTGACGAGGCGCGGCAGCGATTTCTGGCCGCGCGGCGGGCGGTGCAGCCGGACGTCGAGACGGGCATCTACCTGTTCCGCGACGAGTGCGGCCCCATCAAGCTCACGCGGGCGGATGTGGAGTGGTTGCTGGCGACGCACGAGCATGAGGGTGATGGCAACGTCGGGCCTATCGTGTGGCAAGAGGAGCAACGGAAGCCCACGCAGGAACGGCGTTGGGGTCTGGATGTGCGCGGAGCCGACCTGAGCGATTTGAATCTAGAGGGTCTGCCGCTGTCGTGTCTACGCGCTGGGCTCACGATACCCGAGGGGACCAGCACCACACGCAGGAAGCGACGTTTGGCTGTGCCTACGTTGCGCAATAGCGACCTGTCGGGGGCGCATCTGGAAGGCGCTATGCTGAGCAGGGTGTATTTGGAGGGCGCTGACCTGCAGGGCGCGCATCTGGCACAGGCGAATCTGTTCGGGGCGCATCTCGAAGGCGCGCTGCTGAGCCAGGCCCATCTGGAGGGGGCTATATTGTCTCGCGCCTTCTTTGATGCAAGCGACTATTTTTCGCGCACGAGGTTGGCAAGCGGTGAAGACGGTGCGGTCCAAGTGGCTGATGTACGCTGGAACGGGGTCAGTCTGGCGACGGTAGAATGGGCCGGGCTGCGGATGTTGGGCGACGAGCAAGAGGCACGGCGGGGAAGAACGTCGCTTGGCAAGAGGAAGGATACTGCCAGACGGCGAGAGGAGTACGAGGCGGCTGTCCGCGCCAATCGCCAGTTCGCCACCGCGCTACGAGAACAAGGATTGAACGAGTATGCGGACCGCTTCGCCTATCGCGCCCAGCTCTGCCAGCGCCAGGTCCTCCGTCGCCAAGGTGTCAGGAAATGGCCCGCCTATCTCGGGTCCCTCCTCCTCTGGGAGCTCTCCGGCTATGGCTACCGCATTTGGCGCATCTTCGCTGCCTACGCGCTGGCCGTGCTGGTCTTTGCCGCCATCTACTTCCAGATGGGGATGCCAAATAACCCAGCGACGACCCTGCGGGAGCATGTGCTCAACGCGCTGCTGGTCAGCCTCACGGCCATCCATGGGCGGGTCTTCTTCGAGCAGTTCAACTTTACCCCGCAGGCATGGATTGCGGCCGTCGAATCGGTGGTGGGCATCGTCATCGAGGGTATCTTTGTCGCGATGCTCATCCAACGGTGGTTCCAGCGCTAGAGGGCAACTCCACCAACAACCTTCACCGCTACTGCCACCCAGCGTTTCTTCACCCGTCGAACCACGCCCGACACGACCTCAAGTCTTTAACAGGCGCTAGATGCTGTTAATATGACAGGCTGTTGGCACAATTTAGCCTGTATCCTGTGTGCATCAGGGATGTGTCCGTGGATACTCCGGCGAGCTTTCGGCAGACATATCAAGCGTACATCCCTGCCAGAGAGACAGGTGGGGCAGTGTGCCCGTGTGCACGACCCAACACCTTAGCAGACAGGAGATGTACACATGGCGTCCATCCGCAAGGACATTCTGATTGATGTTCGCCCAGAGGTTGTCTGGGCAGCAGTTCGCGATGCCGGGGCGGTGCATCAGCGCCTTGGTCATGGTTTCCTCGTCGATGCCCACCTCGACGGTGACGCCAGGGTCGTCACCTTCGCCAATGGCGCGGTGGCGCGCGAGGTGCTCGTCGACGTGGACGATGAGGCTCGTCGCTTTGTCTACTCAGTCGTCGAGGGGTCACTGCCCATCACGCACCACAATGCGTCGATGCAGGTCTTTGACGAGGGCGCAGGCCACAGCCGGATCGTCTGGATCACGGATGTGCTGCCAGACGAAGTCGCCGCCCCGATTAGCGTGCTCGTCGAGCAGGCAGCACGCGCCATGAAGCAAACGTTGGAGCAAGCGGCTGCGCGCAATACAGCCTGATTCCGATCCTGCAAGGGCTCGCCGCATCCCATCTATCCTTGCGGCGAGTCCTCTTCTCTCTCCAAATGTCTACGATATGCTACGATGCGCGCCCCTGCGGGAATGCCCTCGCTATCCGCGCCGTCATCGCTCGCAGCATGCCGGGATAGCAGAACGCGATCAGCGCGAGCGGCGTCGCTATGCCGAGCGCGGCGATCACCACCGCCATGGGAACCGCATTGGTGCCTCCGCTCAGGCCAACCACCGGCGCCAGTATCGCGCCAATCGCCATCTGCAACACCCCAATCAATGCCGACGCGCTGCCTGCCGTCTTGGTGCTGCTGAGCGCCAGCGCCGTCCCGTTCGGCGCGATCAGGCCCAGGCTGGACGTCATGACAAAGAACGCCGGCAGCAGCCCGACCAGGCCGATTCCACCGACCACGACGACGAACAAGCTCACGCCCGCGACGGCGAGCGCCGCGATCCCCCACAGCAGCAGCGTCTGCGGCGACACGCGCCCGACGAGCCGCCCATTGACCTGCGACATAGTGAAGAGCCCCAGCGCGTTGATGCCAAACAGCAAGCCGAACCGCTGCGGTGGCACGCCATAGATGTTTTGCAGGATAAACGGCGAGTCCGCATAGTACACAATGCAGGCGGCGAAGGCTAACCCGACGGAGAGCGCGTAGCCGGTGAACCGGCGGTCCATCAGCAGATCGCGATACGCCCTCAGCGATGCCGAGACGCCGCCCCGCTGCCTACGCTCCGGCGGCAGCGTCTCGCCAAGCCCAAACGCCACGGCAAGGAACAGCACGACGCCGATGAGCGCGAGCGTGAGAAAGATCCCGCGCCATGAGGTGAACGTGAGCAATAGACTGCCGATCACAGGCGCCACGATCGGTCCCACGCTGATGACCATCATTAGCAGCGAGAAGAAGCGCGCCTGGGCGTTGTCGGGATAGACATCGCGCACCACGGCGAGCCCGATCACGATTCCCGCCGCCCCGGCGACCCCTTCGATAAACCGCAGCACAGTCAGCGCGGCAACCGACGGCGCGAAGATGCACAGCAGCGACGTCAGCGCGAAGATGGCAACGCCAAAGAGCAGGGGCTGCCGTCGCCCAAGCGCGTCACTGACCGGCCCAATGAGCACCGGCCCCAGCGCCAGCCCGAGAATACACGCGCTCAACGTCACCTGAATCTGTGCCGTCGTCGCGCCCAGATCGTGGCTGAGCGTGGGCAGCGACGGCAGATACATATCGTTCGAAAGCGGCCCGACCAGGCCCAGCCCGCCCAGGATGAGCACATGCAGCGGCCGGATCCGCGCCGGTTGCTCCCCACTCGCCGTCACCTTCTGCTCGGGAACCTCGCCGGAGGGGATCTCAGGCGCTTCCGGGTTGCGCTCTTGCGTTGAGGAATAGCCTCTGGACATGGTGCTACCTTTCAATTGTTTCTTAGTTCAATATAATCGAACAATTGAAGTGTAGCGAAGCATGTGCTACACTGTCAAGTATGAGAACGCTGCTGCACCCACAACGCGAGGATCTCTCCTTGCCGAATATCCTCTATGCCCTGGGCGATCCTGCCCGGCTGCACATCGTGGGCCAACTGGCCGCGACCTGCGATGGCGTTAGTTGTCAGCAGCTTGTGGTCGAAGGGGTGGCGAAATCCACGCAATCACATCAGTTCAAAGTGCTGCGTGAAGCCGGAGTGATTCGCATGGTGCCGCAGGGAAGGCGTGTGCTGGTCTCACTACGCACCGACGACCTGGATGCACGTTTCCCCGGCGTGCTGCAAGCCATTCTCGAGGCCAACGCCCAACAATCAGGCCCGCAGAGCGACGATGTGAGTGTGCCGACCGGCCAGCGATACATCGACCTAACACGGCAGAAACCCGCCGCCGCACACTAGCAAAACGCGCATCCGGAGGTTGTTCTCCCTCTCGCTACACCACGGGCCCGCCGCGGCGCCGCGACAGCTCCATCCGATGCTCCCAGTCGTGCTCAAGCGTGCGTCGTAGTGCCCGGTGCAGCGTCCGTGGCCCCTGCGTGGGATGCTCGCGCACTGCCAGCCGCTCCTCCGGCGTGGCGGCGGCGACACGCTCCCGCACCATCGCCGCCCCGCGCCGCAGCGCATCCGGCAGGCTGATCTCCCCGCGTTCGGCGGCCCCGTGCAGCGCCGAGAAGCCCGGCGCGCTCCCCAGCGCTCCCGCCAAATAGACCGCCCCAAGCGTATGCAGCAGCACACTCCGCGCCGTGCGCCCGTGTACCTCTGGCGGCGCGTCAAGCTGCGCCTCGCTCTGCGTAGCTGCCCACGCTGCCAGCTCCTCGCGCATCCAACAGTATCGCCGCAGGTGCGTCTCGATCTCCTCGTCTGTCAGCGGCTCCAGGTCCGGGCCAAATGTAATATACGGCGAGCCGTTGCCCAGCCATCCGCCCTCAGTGATATGCTCGACGACTCGCGTCTCGAACGGCGCCTCCGGATCGACCGCCTCGCCATTGCGCCGCAAGAAGCGCAGGAACGCGCGGATCGCGTCCGGCGTGGCCACCAACGCCTCATCCGTCGTCGGCCCGACCGCCACGCAGCCC
>DASVOW010000601.1:0-6887 GCA_036383155.1 Ktedonobacterales bacterium | reverse complement strand
CGCCGCAAAGGAGAGCGACGATCGTGCATGCGTCGTGTGCCGCCTCGACACGTCAGTACTTTTTTGTCTATCTGTGCGCAGTGCTGTCGCCTGAGCGTTTCATGCGATTGATGTCACGGGTTATCGACGTTGCAGGATTTGAGGACATGTGGGGGCAGGTGGCGCAGAGCGGAGCAGTCTTAGCGTGTGTGCATAGTGATCTGTTCTTTGCTATTTCGAACTATTTGAAGGCGCGTGGTGTGTCTGTCTCGTCTGTAGCTGATTCGTTTGTGCTAGGTGTTGCGTTGGGCTCTGATCGTGATATACGTCTTTCGTTCCCTGCGCTCTTCCCCGAGATGTTGGATAGTCGCGGCGCGATGGTGGGCAAGGATTTGCTGGCGCGGCTGCGTGGCGGTGGGGTGGCGCTGGTGGCATTCGACGCGCCGCCGCAGCGCGAGGCGTTGGGCGAGGCGATGCCCACCATCGCATTTCTGGGGCACAGCGTGCGCCGCTTCGATGGTGCGGCATGGCTGGCGGTGCGCTCGGGTAAGCCGCTGATCTTCGTAGGGACGTATCGTCGCGGGAAGCGGACGGTTTTGCAGGTGACGCGTGTGCCGCCTGATATGTCGCTATCATTCAGGGAACGGGTGGCAGCGCTGACGGCACACCTCTACGCGCTGGGCGAAGCATTCATTCGCGAGCATCCAGAGTCGTGGATGGTGTGGAGTTATTTTCATACGTTCGGGGCTGTGCGGATGGGCGAAACGGGAGAACAAGGCGCGGTGACAGGTGCGGTGGCTGGATTCATGACACCGGAGGTGGTCGCGAATGACGTGGCAAGATGATAAAGGCCTCGACGCGAACATGCCGTGCGTCTCCGTTATCATCGCGACGCGTAATCGGCCACACGATGTCATGTGCGCGGTACAGAGTGTGGCGCGTGGCATTGAGCAAGTGTTTGAGATCGTGGTGGTAGATCAGAGCGACGATGACGCTACAAGGGTCGCTTTGTATGAGGCTTGCCATGAGGATGGGCGCATACGCTATGTGCGAGATACCGGGCGGGGAGCCGCACGAGCGCGCAATCTTGGCCTGAGGGCGGCGCGCGCCGACATCATGGCTGTCATCGACGACGACTGTCTCGCGCCACCGAGCTGGCTTGCGGACATCCTGGCCGCGTTCCAACGCTATCCAGATGTGGAACTGCTGTTTGGGAGGGTCGAAGCGCCGCCGCACGACTACCGGCGGGAGGTGATACCGGTGTTGTTGCTTTCACAGCGGCAACGACGTGTGGAGCGGAGCTTGCGGGGACGCGGCGGCAGGCTAGAGGGTATCAGCGCAAATATGGCGATGCGGAGCAGTCTCTTTGTGGCGCTGGATGGCTTTGATCCGCGTTTTGGTGTGGGGGGCGAGCGCTGGAGTGCGGAGGATTTCGAGCTGCACTATCGCGCGCTGCGGCTGGGGAAGCAAGTGTTGATCGAGCCGGGCATCGCGGTGTTGCATCTTGGCAAGCGGAAGATGGAGGACGCCTGGGAGCTGTGGCGTCGTGACGCGCTGGGGTGTGGCGCGGTGGCCGCGCATGTTGCCCGAGCGGGGAGCCCACTAGTGGCGGCTCATCTGTGGTGGTGGAATATCGGGCGGGTATTGTGGAACGGAGCCATTCATGCGATTACGCTGCGCTTTCCTACGGGATTGCGTCTTGGATGGTGGATGGCTCACTACTTCCGTGAGGGATTTCGGCAGGAGTGGTGGGCAGGGGAGTCCGAGGCGGCGGCGCACCATGAGGGCGGACTCGTTAGACGCGGGAGCCGCTGAGCACTGGGATATCGCGTGTTATGCTCGCCTGTTCGCGCCAGAGGTCAACCGCGAGCCAGACCCAGGCGAAGTGCAGGCCGATGTCGCGCATGGCGATGATGCGGTGGTAACCATCGCAGAGCATTACATCCTCCGTTGGTTGGGCGCCGTCGCCGCCGAGGGCTACGAGCGGCGGGAAGGATGCACCTTTGCGCAGGGCGGTGCGATAGCGGCTCAGCTTGCGTCGATTCATGTCTATCTGGCGGAGTAGATGGATGTGGTCCAATTCGACGAGATGAAGCTCCCAGCGGTAGGTCAATGCTTCGAAGTCGTCGGCTTGTTGGGTGGGCATGGTCGTATGGAGGTAGAGGTTTACGTGATGGCGTGCGGCGTCAGGGGTGAGATGACGCAATGTCTCCAGGTCTTTGCATGGCGCGACGGCTGGGAGATCGACATCACGCGCGATCTGGGCGCGGGGGCGGCGAGACGTGCGCCGGCGTGTGGTAGCGCCGGCCGGTGTGGGGCTGGTGGAAGCGTCTGGAGGGGTGGCGGGCGCGATGGTCGATTGTAGTGCTTCGGATTGTAAGGCTTCACGCGCCGCATCACTCTGTTGCCCCGCGGATTTGCGCTTCGTACGCTGCTTCGCTTGCTCCTGGGTTACCATGTGCTCCACCTCTGACCGACGTATCGCTTCTGTTGCCGGCACACCTCCTGAACATGAGTGGGGCAGAGTGCTCGTGCCCGCCGAACTCTCAAGAGTATGCACTACGTATTACTTCTTTTCGAGCCAGGCCGATCGGGATACGGCCTAGTGCTAGTGTAGGAGTCTACGCAAAACGCGGACCGTCTGGGATAATACCGCATTGTAGCTCTTCCGCGCAACTGCATTCTAGTAGTAGTAACGAAATATAGGGAAGCGGATCGGCGCAAGGGGGACGAATGGACCGTTTTCGTTATGTCGCACGTGGTGCGTGGCCTTTACTTGCACTTGAGCAACTTTGGGCTGATACGTACCTTGCACCTTCGTGGGTGGGGTCCCATACGGAATCCGCTGGGGATGGGATGTTGTCGTTTGCGCCACGGCGGTGAACCTGCTAGCGCGGGGTGAGTGGGGACTGAACGTCCCCCGTGCCCTAATATCCCAGCCCGAGTGCAGATCACAGGTGGTTGCGCATGTGCGTATACTCTGAAGTGTCGCGCACCATGTCACGCCTCCGAGCGGCACGGCATACCTACCGACCGCAGGCGCGGCATGCGCCGGCCGCTGCGATAGTGGACACGCAAGGAGGACATCATGCAAGACGAGCAGAACATGGCGATCGGTGAGGATACACGGCAACTCATCCTGGATGTCACGGAGGCGCTGAGCGAGATCATCAACACGCTGCGTCAGGGAAACGCCGTGCCACCACAGCTCATCGAGCGCGGAGAGCAGGTGTGGGCCGCGCTCGACCGGCATCCTATTGAGGACAGCGGGACCACTCAGACCCTCGTGCTTGAGGGTGAAGGCAATCTGGAGCGCACGATTCTCTACCGCCTGGAACACGGCGAACCCATTGACGCGGAGACGCTAGATGCGGCTGACAAGTGGATCCGCGAGGCGCGCCGACTCACGTCCCCAGCAAGCCAGGGTCCGCTCCAGAGCCACTGATCAGCTTCACGGCCCTGCAGCCCAGAACATCGTAAATAACCCAGGCGGATTCGGTATCATGTCGTGCGCAATGAGGCGAGGATGGAGGCGATGTCGGCGCGCGTGCGCTCGTCGTGTGCGAGCGCCTGGCCGACGCGAGCGCAACCGTGCATGATGGTGGTATGGTCGCGCCCGCCGAGGTGCTGGCCGATGCGCGGCAGCGAGATGGGGGTTTCTTCGCGGAGGAGATACATCGCCACCTGGCGCGCCCAGGCGATGCTGTGCTCGCGCGTCTTCCCGCTCAGCTCGGCCAGGCTCACATGATAGTGGCGCGCCACCGCTTCGAGGATGGCCGGCGGATCCACCGGGCGGCGCGCTGCTGTGGGGTCGGAGCCTGCGAGGGGTGCAAGCGCCTGAGCTACCAGTGAGACGTTCAATGGCTGGCGCAACATGGATGCGTGCGCGATGACACGATTGAGCGCGCCCTCTAGCGCGCGAATGCTCTCGCAGGCGGGACTCGCGAGGGCAGCCAGCACATCCTCTGGTACGTCTATATGGAGCACGGCGGCTTTGGCACGGAGGATGGCGAGGCGCTGCTCTACGTCTGGCGGCTGGATGTCGGCGATGAGGCCCCACTCGAAGCGCGAGCGGAGACGGTCGTGGAGGTGTCGCATCTCGCGGGGGACGCGATCACTGCTGAGCACGATCTGTTTGTTTGCTTCATGGAGGGCGTTGAAGGTGTGGAAGAACTCTTCTTCCGTCGCCTCCTTACCGGCGATGAACTGAATGTCATCGACAAGCAGCACGTCTACCATGCGGTAGTGGGCGCGGAAGGCGTTGGTGGTGTGCGTGCGGATCGCTTCGACGATGTCGTTGGTGAAGCGCTCGGCGGTGATGTAGGCGACAGAGAGGCCGCGTGTGCGCGCGTGTTGGCCGATGGCGTGGAGCAGGTGTGTCTTGCCAAGGCCAACGCCGCCGAAAAACAGCAGTGGGTTATACTGTTCGCCTGGAGCGCGCGCTACCTCTTGGGCGGCGGCGTACGCGAGGCGATTGGTCGCGCCGACGACGAAGCTCTCGAATGTGTAGCGCGGCTGTAGCGCGTAGGGGTCCTGTTGCTCGTGGGTGATGGGTGGATAGGTGGAGTACCCTCGTATTTTCGGTTGTTGCGCGTGAAGTGCATCTGCCTGCTGGTGGCCGGGATCGCGTTCCGCGACGAGGGGCGGCTGCATGATACGCGGGTGTGGGGTGGTGGCGCGCGGGGCGGCATGGGGCACGGCGACGCGGGCGACCTGCTGCTGAGAGACACCGCGTGGCTGTTGGCGGCGGCGGGGCTGTGCGGTCACGCTGGCGGCAGAGGAGCGCCCCCCGGGTTGCGGGTCTGACTCACGCACGACAAATGCGAGCCGCGTGCTCTGGCCGAGTACTTCGCTCACGGCGACGCGCGCCAACTCGTGGAAGCGCTGGCTGAGATGCTGGCAGGCAAAGGTAGTCGGCGCGGAGACGGTGAGCTGACGCTCCCGCAACTCTACGCCGATCGTGCCGGCAAACCACGTGGTAAATGCGCCTGGAGAGGTCCGGCGACGCAGCCTGTCAAGGGCTGCTGACCAGACCTGTCTGGCATCCATGAGGCGTTCTCCCTCCGCCACATAGTGTGCGTCGCGGTTAGGGTTAGACCGCGACATACCCCCGCTACCTCGTTGTTGACGCTACGAATGTGTGTACGACGTTACGCTTCATGCACCTCATCAAAGGAGGGTGTCTATGATCGTATCACTACCAGCCTGTTCTGTAAAGCACTGAGGCGGTGCTTACATCGATCTGGGATGAGGAGTGACCGGTGTGGCTTGTAGCATGCACTGTGCCAATAGTGAGCGGGGGATGAGTTGCTTGTCGGAGAATAGGAATACTCTCCTGCCGCTGCCAACGGGTGATGTTCTGTCGAGGGAGGCCACTAGCCATTGGGTCATGTGGACAGGAGAGCGGGCTATGACTCGTTTACTCGTCCTCGCCCTGGATCTTGAGGCCCTGTTTCTCGATCTTCTCGCGGAGCTTGAGGATACCCTCAATCAGCGCTTCAGGACGGGGTGGGCAGCCGGGGACATAGACATCGACGGGGATGATGTTGTCCACGCCTTGCACGGTGGAGTACGAGTCGTAGAACTCGCCGCCGGACGTGGCGCACTGCCCCATCGAGATGACCCACTTGGGGTCGGGCATCTGCTCGTAGAGCCGCTTGAGCCGAGGCGCCATCTTGGAAGAGACGGTTCCAGCGACGATCATGAGGTCCGCCTGGCGCGGACTGGAGCGGAAGACCTCGGAGCCGAAGCGGGCGAGGTCATAGTGAGCCTGCGCGCTGGCCATCATCTCAATGGCACAGCAAGCCAGCCCATACCCCAGCGGCCAGATCGAGCGGCTCTGAGTGTAGTTCTTTGCCCAACGGAGCATATCCGCCAGCGAGGCGAGCTGGATACCTGCCTCTTGCTGACCGGGGACATACTCGGTGATTCGGGTCTCGGTGGGGCGGCCGTCTGTGCTTGCCATCGGCAAGGAGATGCGGCGGCGTGATGTATGTTCAGCTGAGGACTGTGTGTCTGGCTGCACTTTGGTCAAAAGGTCGGCGCTCATGCTAGACCTGATTTCTAGTCTGCGGGCCGGCACTAGCGACAGGTTGGTGTTCCTGCCTCTGGCGTCACCCGATCTACAAATGCGTTGAAGTATTTCGCTCAACAACATAATTATAGCATGTTTATGTCTGGACTGCAGGTATTACGCAGTTGGTGATGGGCTGGGCAGGTGATGAGCGGGCGAGTAGAGTAGAGCGTGGAATGAGGCTGATGAGGGTAGGGTGGTGAAAGAGATGGGACGTGGTGGTGGTGGGACCATCTACCGAGAGGGTTTCTTGTTGGGGGAAAGGGTGCGCGAGAGGAGAGCGGTCCAGATGGCGGCGAGGCCAAGATCGGCTACGGCATCCAGCAGATAGATCCGTGAGATGCGGCCTTTCGTCACATAGACCACGTCGATGCCGGCCAAGCTGAGCGCGCTGCCGCCCGCCAGCAGCGGCACCTCTGGGACGATGGTGTGCCGGTAGCCTGCCCGGCCCAGTACCGCGCCATTCGTCGTGACCAGCACGCCGACTGTTTTTACCAACCAATCGTCTACCTTTGGGCCGGTGACAAACTCGAAACTACGCAGATCGACAAGAGGCCAGATACCCGTCAGCGTGTAGTAGAGCGCCTGGGCATACGCGGTAGCGACATAGACTGTCACTGTATTGTTGGCGCCGCGCCGGTCACGAACGCAAGTGTTTTCCAGCCTGGTTGCCTTGCGCACCGCGTATGCTCATGGTGGTCGCCTCGTCGCCTTTGTTCGACCTGATAAGACCGATATCTAAGTGTGATATGCGCTGTCCACAAGTTGTGTGCTATGGCGGCGTCGAGACAGGCATTGTGGAAGGGACTGGGATCGGGCGCGTTTCGGATCTGGA
>DASVOW010000600.1:0-1554 GCA_036383155.1 Ktedonobacterales bacterium | reverse complement strand
CAAAGCAATTTGGTATAACCCATCGAAAAGTGCCTGAGCCTCGTGCTCGTCTCCACCCACACCAGCTTCGAGCCCGCTCCTCCGACAGCATCGCGGCTGAGGAGGTCATCTGCTCGCTACTTGCACGATGGACACTGAAGTGGACTGTCGTGATAGTAGCTCGCCAGCCACTTGCCGGCTTGTTTACTCTTCTCGAGGTTGTCACCGGCCCAATTGCTGCTGACATCCCAGAATTTCTGGTTTGAGCGCGGTGCGATTGGCTGATCCCCATCCCAGAAGACGCCGGCCCACCACGACGCATCGCTGAACGTCTTGATCAGCGCCTGCACATCGTTCAGCTGCTCCACCTCATCACTCCCGCTGTCGCCGATCGGAGTGCCAGTGTTGGCCGACGCCGCGCTGGCGTATTGGACGCCGGTAAAGACCACTGCCCGCTGGAATGAGTCAGACACGTTCGCCAGACTCTGGTAGATGTTGCCGCTGGCATGGCTTGGCCCTTGCCCCTTCCAGGCATTCATGAGCACGCTTACCGGCGCATCCGGCTGATCTTTCGTGAGTGGGAAATTCGCATCCACGCCGATAAAATCCACCGCATCCCACCAGGTGATGTGATCGAACTCTGATTGTGTCGCGCCGCCCAGATCCGCATGAGCATTACATGTCCAGCTCGCCGCATAGATCAGCTTCCCCGTGTAAGCTGCGCCGGTCAGCGCCGCATTGCTGTTAAGCGCCGGATAATTCTGCGACTTGATCGCATGTACCACATGCCGCCACTCGCATTCGCGTCTGCCCGCTGCCTTGCCCGCTGCCTTGTCAGTGCAAGGGTCTCCTGGCTTAGCCACAGACGTAAGGCCGTTTGGATCGGCCTTCGCGTTTGTCGAGTCGGTATCGTACGTCACACTTGAAAGTCCGTCGCCTATGATGAAGAATGGTAGGTTGTGCTGCTTCGACATCTGCGCGAAACGCACAGTACAGGCAGTATACTTGTCGAACCAGCCGCGCTCCAGGTTACCAATCGAATCTGTCTTGCTCCCAGTAAATGCTGTTATGCTCCTGCCCGCGGAAGAAGCTGACCACTTGACGCCGGCCTCGTCGGGCGTATCTGAGCCGCCCTGATCGGGTGCCACGCGCACACGCAACTCAAGGATTGGAACCAGGCCCGCCTTGAGGGCATCCTGGATAGCCCGATTGTAGTCAGCGTCGGGGAGCGTGCTCTGGTTATCCCTGTCTCGGCTATCACATGACAAAGCGCTGTCGCTGCGGTGCGCCATGTCCATATAGACCGGGATGATCACCGCATTCATATGGAAGTCGTTAGCCTGCGAGCTCATGTTCTTCAGCGAGTCGGGCTTATCGTAGCCACCGGGGACGGTGCTGTTCGCAGCCGTGAGGCGGTCCCAATCGAAGACGAACCCTTGAAACGACGTGTCGTTCTGCACTCCCCCGCCCGCGTAGGCCTTCGCGCCCAGCCCTGGCGCGAGGAAGAGCATATACGGCAATGCGAACTGCCCCGCCACCAGCCCCACGACCAGCGTCACTATCGCGACCAGCGCC
>DASVOW010000599.1:0-2316 GCA_036383155.1 Ktedonobacterales bacterium | reverse complement strand
TCCTCGCGCCGCGCAGCCGCTCATCGCGTGTGACTCGCCTGGCGCAGGTGCTGCAATGCTGTGGCACGTGTTTGGCAGGTCTACCTCCTTACGACGCCAGTTAGCGCACTATCTATCGTACCGTCAATCACGAACAGCAGTATCAGTACATTGTCACGACAGTACCATCAGCGACATCTTGCTTCCCCGAAAGCGCGATTCCAGGGGCGGCAGAAGAAACGGGCGGCTACTATGAGCACACCAGCAGAGACGACGCCACGTCTGCGCATCCTGATCCTTCACGGACCAAATCTGAACACGCTCGGCACGCGCGAGCCGGAGATCTACGGGCACACGACGCTGGCCGAGATCAACGAGCGGCTGGCGGTGCGGGCAGGTGAGCTTGGCGGCGAAGTGCGCGGCCTCCAATCCAACTGGGAGGGCGCGCTGATCGACTTTCTCCAGAAAGAGGCGCCCGAAGCGGCGGGTATCGTCATCAATCCCGGCGGATTGTCGCACACCAGCGTCGCGCTGCGCGATGCCATCGCGGCCACAGGTCGCCCTGCCATCGAGGTGCATCTCTCGAACATCTACGCGCGTGAGTCCTTCCGCCATACGTCGCTGCTGGCGCCCGTCTGCCGGGGCCAGATCAGCGGCCTTGGCTGGCGTGGCTATCTCTTCGCCCTGGAGGCGCTGCTAGCCGAAGCTGCGACTCCGCGCAAACCCGAATTCAAACCCCTCTGATTGACACCTCCAGTGACAGGAGCACCAATGTGACCGTTCCACACGTTCCCGAAGCCCTTACCGCCCACACCCAGCGCGTCGAGCGCCTGCGCAAGCAGCTCGCCAAGCAGGGTCTCGATTCCGCCCTGGTGACGAACCCTGAGAACAGGCGCTACCTGAGCGGCTTCACCGGCCACGACTCTGGTGCCGACTCCGCGGGCGCATTGATCGTCAGCGCGCAGGATATCGTGCTCATCACCGATGGCCGCTATACTGAGCAGGCCGCAAATGAATGTCCCGGACTGCGCATCACCAAGCGCGAGGGCGAGTTTGCGCCTGTGGCGGCGAGACTGCTGATCGAGCTGGGAGCGCGTCGCACGGGCTTCGAGGCGTCCCATGTTACCTTTGCCCTCTATGAGGATCTGCGAAAGGCGCTGACACAGCAAGCCGGAGAGCAGCAAGCAGTGGAGCTGGTCCCGACGCGCCGCCTCATTGAGCCGCTACGCGCCGTCAAAGATAGCGAGGAATTGGCGGCTATCGAGCGCGCCGTCGCCATCACCGACGAGACGTTCCTGCATCTCACTGGCTACCTGCGTCCCGGGCTGACGGAGCGCCAGGTGGCACACGAAATCGAGCGCTACATGGTAGAGCGTGGCGCCGAGGGAATGGCCTTCGATCCCCATGTCGCCAGCGGACCAAACGCCGCGCTGCCCCATGCGATTCCGGGCGATCGTGTGCTTGCCCTTGGCGAGCCGATCACGATTGATATGGGCGCGCGCTACGCAGGCTATTGCTCGGATATGACGCGCACTGTCTTTCTGGGTGAGCCGGGTCCTCAGTGGGAGGCAATCTATGATCTCGTGCTGAAGTCGCAAGAGGCATGTGAGGCCGGACTGCGCCCCGGCATGAACGGCAAGCAGGCCGATGCGCTTGCGCGCGACGTGCTGGAAGCCGCAGGGCACGGCGAGCACTATCTGCACAGCACAGGACACGGCCTCGGGCTGGAGATCCATGAGGACCCGCGCCTCAGCAGATTCGCTGAGGACTCGGTATTGGAGCCGGGTATGGTCATCACCATCGAGCCAGGAGTCTATCTGGCCGGTTCGGGCGGCGTGCGCATCGAGGATACCGCCGTGGTGACGGACGACGGGATCCGCGTGCTCACGCGCTCACACAAAGGTTCCGTTCTGCCACGCTAGCACGGAGACTTGTGCGATCTGGCGCAGCCGGTGGGGCCAACATGGTAAAATAGTTTGGATTGCCCGGCGCACGGTATGTCTGTGCATGCCACGCGCCGATATGCGATGCAAGAAGTAACACACAACGACCATTCGATAGAGATTGGTTGCACACGAACGTATAGCGCGGTGTGGCAGCGCCGAAGGCGCGCACTGCGCGGGAGGACGATATGATTACGACTGGAGACCTGAAGAAGGGTGTCTCCATTGAGATGGATGGTAACCTGTTTACCATCGTGGAGTGGCAACACATCAAGATGGGCCGCGGCGGCGCCATCGTTCGCATCAAGCTGCGTAACCTGCGCAGCGGGTCCATCATCGAGCGCACGTTTGACGCTGGCTCGCGTTTTCAGCGCGCTTACCTCGACCGCCACAC
>DASVOW010000598.1:0-8912 GCA_036383155.1 Ktedonobacterales bacterium | reverse complement strand
CGCTCTACGTGAGGCAGTCTGGCAGGCGTTGATCGATCGGGGCATCCTTGTACGGCGACCGGGTGGCGAACGTCTGGCGGGGTGTCTGCGTATTACTGTGGGGAAGCCGGAGGAGAACGACCGGCTGCTCGTGGCGCTGCGCGAGATGCCGCGTGAGGTGCGCGAGGGTGTGACGGCGCGAGAGGAAACGGAGTGACGGCATGAACGGTGATTCCACGCGCGACGACCGCGCCATGCTCGGCATGTCGGAGAGTAGCGGTAGCGCTGCTCCCGAGCAGCAGACATTCGACGGTGTGCGTAAGCCCTTGCCTCGGACGGCGGAGCGTGAGCGCGTCACGCGCGAAACCGATATCGCTGTCGCGCTCAATCTCGATTCTCTCCCCGCCGATCCGGCAATGAGCGAAATCACGACTGGCGTACCGTTCCTCGATCACATGCTCGACGCCTTCGCGCGGCATGGGCGCTTTACACTGGCTGTTCGGGCGACAGGCGACACTCACATTGACGATCACCATACCGTCGAAGATGTGGGGCTGGTGCTGGGGCAGACGTTTCTGGCGGCACTCGGCGAGCGGCGCGGCATTGCGCGCTTCGGCTATGCATATGCTCCCATGGATGAGTCGCTGGCGCGAGCGGCAGTAGACATCTCCGGACGTCCGTACCTCGTCTTCGCGCCTGGCACGGTGAATCTTAGCGCGCGTCTTGGCACGTTCGATCCGGCGCTGGTCGAGGAGTATTGGCGGGCATTCACCAATGAGGCGCGGCTGGCGCTGCATTTGGATATTTTACGTGGCGCGAACAGCCATCATGCTATCGAGGCTGTTTACAAGGCGGCCGGGCTGGCGTTACGGGCGGCAACGCGGGTGGACTCGCAGGACGATCGTGTGCCTTCGACGAAAGGGATGCTCGGATGATCGTAGTAGTGGATTACGGTGCGGCGAATCTCGTGAGCATCACTCGCGCCCTCGAAGCAGGTGGCGCGCCGGTGGTCATTAGTGGCGAACCGGAGGCGATCGCAGCGGCGGAGGGTATTGTGTTGCCGGGAGTTGGCGCTGCCGGCGCGGCGATGGACATGCTGCGCGCCAGTGGCGCCGATCGGGCGCTGCGCGATGCCGCAGAGCAAGGTGTGCCCTTGCTCGGAGTTTGCCTTGGCATGCAACTCTTCTTCGAGAGGATGGCGGAGGACTCGGCTACTGGGCTAGGCCTGCTACGCGGCGAGTCGCCTATGCTCTCGTCGGGGCAAAAGATTCCACACATGGGCTGGAACAGTCTCTCATGGATTCCCGGCGCTCCGGGCACTGAGCTTTTTGCTGGGCTGGAGCCGGGAACGTACGGTTACTTTGTTCACTCCTACCATTGCGTGCCACAGGATGAGTCGATCACCGTCGCGTGGACGGAGTATGGCGAGCCGATCCGCGCTGCCGTGGTGCAGGGACGCATCTGGGGAGTGCAGTTTCACCCAGAGAAAAGCGGCGCCGCTGGACGGCGCATGCTGGCGAACTGGCTGGAACAGGTCCGCAGCGGCACGCGGACCGTGGTGGCGGAGGCGAGGACATGATAACGGCAATGACACTCTACCCCGCAATCGATCTGCTTGGCGGGCACTGCGTGCGGCTGCGTCAGGGTGACTTTGCGCAGGCCAGAGTCTTCGACGGCGATCCTGTGGATGTCGCGCGGCGCTGGCAGGAGGCGGGCGCGACCTGGCTGCACGTCGTCGATCTCGACGGCGCGCTGGCCGGGCAGCCCAAACATCTAGAGGTGTTGCGTGCTATCGCTCTAGCGACAGGGCTGTCCATCCAGACGGGCGGTGGTCTACGGACGCTGGACGACGTAGCGGCGGCTTTCGACGCTGGCGCGGCGCGTGTGCTGCTGGGGACGGCAGCGGCGCGCGATCCGCATCTGCTGGCGACGGCGTTGGAACGCTGGGCCGAGCGCATCGCTGTCTCGATCGATTCACGCGGCGGGCAGGTGACAGTGGCTGGCTGGCTGGAGATGGTGTCCGAGTCGGCGGCGGACTTCGCGCGGCGTATGGCAGGCGGAGAGGTGCGCACGCTCGTGCTGACGAACGTTGAGCGCGACGGCACGCTGGCCGGCGCGGATACTAGTGTTCTGGCGACGCTCCGAGCGGAGTTGCCGAATACCACGTTGATCGCGGCAGGTGGCATTGCCACTGTGGACGATCTGCGCGCGCTGGCGCGAGTCGGACTGGATGGGGCAGTGCTTGGACGATCGCTCTACGAAGGCACGCTCAATCTTCCTGAGGCGCTCCGAACTGTCCAGGAGGGGGCGAAGTACCAGCAAGAGCAGCAGCGTAAGGCGACGATGGGAGGCGGCGGATGCTGACGAAGCGCATTGTGCCATGCCTGGATATCGACGCGGGGCGTGTCGTGAAGGGAACGCGCTTCCTCAACCTGCGCGACATCGGCGATCCGGTGGAACTGGCGGAACGCTACGAGGCAGAGGGCGCTGACGAGTTGGTGCTGCTCGACATCACTGCTGCGAGCGACGCGCGTGCTGCTGCGCTGGACGTGTTGCGGCGCGCGGCAGGGCGTGTCTTTATACCGGTGACGCTGGGTGGCGGAATGCGCACGGTGGCCGATTTGCGCGCTGCTCTCAACGCGGGTGCTGACAAAGTCTCGATCAACACGGCGGCGGTGGATCGCCCTGAGTTGCTGAGTGAGGCAGCACGTGCGTTCGGGCGGCAGTGCGTGGTGCTGGCGGTGGACGTGCGCCGCAACGCGACGGAGCAGACGCCCTCCGGCTGGGAAGTGGTAACACACGGGGGGCGCCGCCCGACCAGACACGACGCGATTGCGTGGATGCGCGAGGGCGCCGAGCGTGGAGCGGGCGAGATTCTGTTGACCAGCATGGATCGGGACGGTACGCAGGCGGGCTACGACCTGGAACTGTTGGAAGCTGTGAGCGCGGTGGTGCCGTTGCCGCTGGTTGCCTCGGGCGGGGCGGGCCGACCTGAGCATCTGCGCGCTGGCCTGGAGGCGGGCGCTGATGCTGCACTTGCGGCTTCGATCTTCCACGATGGACTCTATACCGTGGGCGAAGTCAAGGCCTATCTGGCTCAGGCGGGATTGGCGGTGCGGCAATGACGCTCGAAATCGATGACTCGGCAGCCCAGACTCGTGCTGACATCAGGTTCGACGCGCAGGGCTTGATCCCGGTGGTCGCGCAGGAAGAGACGACGGGCGAGGTGTTACTGCTGGCGTATATGAATGCCGAGGCGCTCCGCCTGACAGTGGCAGAGGGCGTGCTCGTCCTCTGGAGCCGATCGCGCGGCAAGCTCTGGCGCAAAGGCGAACAGTCTGGCAATACGCTGCGCCTGAGTGAGCTACGCTTGAATTGCGAGGGCAATAGTTTGCTGGCGCGAGTGCGGCTGGAAGGCGTGGCCGCGTGCCATGAAGGCTATCGCACCTGCTATTTCCGCCGGCTGGATGCTGACAGCGACAACTCCACCGCGGCAGTCGGCTTCGTGGCGGCGCTCATCGAGCCGCGTGTCTTTGATCCCGCCGAGATCTATGGTGACCCAATCACTGTCAGCGAAGACGCGGCGCTCGAACGCGATCTGCGCCTGCTCTACGTCGCCTATGAGCAGCTGCGGGATGCGGCAGAGCGCCCAGAATCGGGTACATCTCGCCGCCTGCATGCGCTCGATGTGGCGGCGATGGCTGAGCAGTCGCTTGCTCGTAGCCGCGAAGAGTTGGAGGAGCTGCGCGGCGTAGTTGCCGGCACGCATCGACATAGGGGTGGCACGGCAGATGTGATCCTGGAGGCTGGCCAGGTCGAATACTGGGCGCTGCTTGCGGCGGTTGGCTTGGGTCACAGATACGACGAGTGGCAGCCACATCTTGCCTGGCGCTCCCGAAGGCAAGCTCCGACAGTTTCGGCGGGTGATGCGACGTCTCATACAGTGGATGTAGGAGTTCTACAGCGCTGCGCGGCGCTGATCGCGGATGCTGGCGCACTGTGCTACGAAGCGGAAGTACACCCGGCTCAGGTTGTCGCGGCGGATCTCGCCGCAATGTGGGCCAGATATCCTAATCTCATGTAAGGTTCACTAACGCTAATACAGCCGACCATCTCCGCGCAATCCATACATTGCTAACCGAGACACCTCTCACCGAGTATCGAGATCGGGGCCATTATTGGTACAGTCATTGCACAAGACTTGTCGCATGTGATTATGTGGAGTGGGAGGGGATGATTTAAGATATGGAAGGTCAGAACGCGCAGGATGCACGACATGCGATACATGTCCCTGATGCGAATCGCGAGGCGCATGAAGAGTTAGGGGTGCAGGGGCATCTCGTGGGGCATATCCTCGGCGGGTGTCGTTTGGTGCGCCTACTTAGTACGGGAGGCATGGGCGAGGTCTACCTTGGTGAGCAGATTCGCCTAGGGAATCGCCTTGTTGCCGTCAAGGTCGTGCGCCCCGAGGATGTCGTCGAGCCGGTTGGCTATGCAATCCCACACATGGAAGATAGCTTCATGCGTGAGGCCAAGCTGCTCGGGCAGTTTTTCCATCCCAATATCCTGCCGGTGCATGATAGCGGTCTCCAGAATGGTTATCTCTATTTGGTGATGCAATACACACCCGATGGCTCTCTTTCTGATGCTATTCGAGGCACTGCGCCCCACCGACTCAACCTCCCCGTACGCCTGCCGCTGGCAGTGGACATTATCGAGCAGATTGCTTCGGCCCTTCAATTCACCCATGATCACGGCGTTGTCCACCGCGACGTCAAGCCAGCGAATGTGCTGGTTCAGCGCGAGCCGAACGGACACCGGCGCATGTTACTCGCGGATTTCGGCATCGCGCGAGGAATGGACAGTGCTGCCCAGAAAACCCAGATCACCGGCACTGTCACTTACATGGCGCCCGAACAATTCATCGGCGAATTTTCACCAGCCAGTGACCAATATGCTCTTGCGGTAATGGCCTTTCTGCTCCTTGCTGGACGGCCACCATTCACGGGCAACGTGGCGGAGGTAACTCGCGCTCAGCTTCAGGATGTGCCGTTTCCAGTCCGCTCGTTCAACCCGAATGTGCCGAACGCGGTTGGGCTGGTTGTCGCACGCGCCTTATCGAAGGATCCGATGCAGCGCTATCCCTCTGTCTCCGCATTTGCACATGCATTTCGCCGCGCTGCGATGGGCAACGAGTCGATCGATGCGACTGTGCCGGGCTCATTTGCTCCCGGTGAAGCAGTTGAGGGCGTGGGGCGTACAGCAGCGGCGAGCATCCCAAGCAATCTAAGGGCGGAGCTCAACCAGGCGGCCACACGCGCCGCACGGGATGCGGGCACACAACCGGCGGACACAGTGCTAGTCAAGCCTAACGGTGAGGCGTTAGGCATCGGTGGAAGTGCTGAGCACACTGCGAGAAGCGATGTGGCCTCGCCCACCTGGCCTGATGGAGCTGGTGGCGACGTTGCGAGAGCTAGTGCTACCGCTTCGGCGCGGCGGCGCGACCGCCGCCGCCGGGCTGTCGTCTTTGCAATCTCTGCCGTGTTTCTGACGGTTGCACTGGTCGCAGCAATTAAGCTCGGCCCGCTCTACACATCGCTAGGCTACACGCAGGGCAGCCAAACGAGAGGTACTGCTACACCCCACTCGTCTCAGCAGACGCCATCACCAGTGCAGAGTACAGCCACCCCTGTGCAACCCACTGTGCAACCCGCTGTACCACCAGACAAGGCGAGCTTGATCACGGCGCGTGTGCCACAGAGGATTGCGCCAGGGCAGCACTTTACCACTACCTTTACCATTGCGAATACCGGCACGAGCGTATGGTCTGACGGCAACGGCTACCGGCTGGTATGTGACACGCTCAATCACCCGCAAAACTACTGTCCTGAAGGCCTCGCGATTGGGCTGGGGAAGAGCACCGTTGCGCCTGGCGGGCGTGCACAATACACGTTTACGTTGATCGCTCCATCGCGGCCCGGCACTTATACCACGTGGGTCAACATGGCGCGCAACGGCGCACTTTTTAGCACCCCCGATGTTACTGCGCAATTCGTCGTGCGGATCCAGCCTGCGCCGACCTCTACGCCTCGCCCAGAGCCGACTTCCATCCCCAGTCCTGTGGCGACTGCTACGCCCAGTCCGGCGCCAACAATGACACCGGCGCCTGCACCGACTGACACTCCATCGCCGGCTCCCACCGATACCCCAGTACCGACACCGACTGATACTCCAGCTCCCACCGACACTGCCGCTCCGTCTTCCACAGGTACGACCGCTTCACCGCAGGTAGCTACCGCTACACGGTAAGTCGGATAACCCTGAGGCATAGCTATCCCTTGACCTGGCCTTCAGGGCAAGGTTGTAGTGTGTGGCATGGATGGAACGACGCCTACCCGATGTATCACGGTTTCTGCCTGTTCCGCTGGGTCTTTCATCGCCGCAAGCCTGATGACGATACATTCAGCTACAGTCAGGGATCCATCGTCGGCGTGTTCGTGCTCGCCTTGCTCTTCTCTGCTCCTGTGGAGATCTTGCTCGTCGAGCTCTTGATACCCTGGCACTGGCTCAAAGTGCTCTTCCTAATCCTCGACGCCTACTCCATCATCTGGCTGCTCGGCTATGCGGCTGGGATTGCTGTATTGCCGCACCGTATGGCTGCCAGCGGCATTCGGGTCTATTACAGCATCGGAGCTCATGGCTTTCTGCTGTATTTCGCGATAGCCGATGTTCGTCGCCAACGCCTCACGAACACTGGTCGCGATGGTTGCCACGTGGACTTGCAACGGCAGACCGCCTCGCTCTCCGTCGGTGGAGTCACCACTGTCACACTGCGGCTAAACCAGCCCGCCACTCTGCGGCGCATCGTCGACTCCACCCCGCCCATCACCACCCTCCACCTTGCGGTGGATGAGCCTGAGCGCTTCGTCATAGCGCTGGAGCTTAGGCTTTCCCAACATCACGAGAGCATGTCTGCTCTCGCTGATAACGTATCGGTAGAGGTCGGGTCCGCACGTTGATGTCCTGGCTCATTTTGCTCATGTTGTGAGGATCGCGCATGTTGCTGCCGTGTCCTGTGCACCTGTAAGCCTTAAGGCCACTGGGACTCTGGATTGCTGGAGAAACGTGTCACTACTGTGGTACAGTGTCGGGTAGACAAGCTCCGACATCACAAAGAAAGAGTGCGCATGTACGCTCCTGGCTGACTGCTAATTTAGCATCTTCCAACGGTGGTCGGCGGCTTCCTCCGCTCGACAAGCATATTTCCACGCGCCACCTCTAGCGGGTGCGTGTCCTTCCGCGCGTGCTCCTCCGATGTCCTCCACAGAATCCGCGTTTTTTTCTAACCGTTTACTGTGGAAGGAGCATCGTTTCCTCATGACTCAGACTCATCTCGTGCGGCCAGAACAGCACGATTCACCTGCCTCACGCTCGTTGTGGCGTAACCGCGACTTTCTGTTGCTCTGGAGTGGGCAGAGCATCTCCACACTTGGCAGCGGCATCTCAAAATTTGCCCTGCCTCTGCTTGTACTGGCGTTGACCCATTCACCTGCGCAGGCTGGGCTGATGGCGGCGGTGCGGCAGGCGCCGTACTTGCTCTTCAGCCTGCCGGCGGGTGCGCTGATCGATCGCTGGGATCGCAAAGCGGTGATGATTCGCTGCGATGTCGTGCGGTGGCTGGCTCTTGGATCAGTTCCTCTAGCATTCGCATTTGGGCGTTTGACGCAGGCGCAGTTGTACATCGTGGCGTTTGTGGAGGGGACGGCGTTTGTCCTTTTTAGCCTGGCCCAGATCGCCGCATTGCCGCAGGTCGTGGCGCCTGCACATCTCTCGCGCGCCTACTCTTTGGATAATGCCAATGAATTTGTGGGTGAATTGCTTGGCCCGGCGCTGGGAGCGTTCATTATTGGCCTGGCCCCAGTCGTCGCGAGTGGCGCCATACTGGCCTATGTGGCCGACAGCGTGTCGTATCTGGCCTCAGTGTTCTCGCTCCGGTTTATTCGGGTCTCTTTCCAACAGGAGCGCGTCGTCATGAGCGGGCGCAGCCTGGGCACAGAGATCGCCGAAGGCCTGCGTTTCCTCTGGGAGCAGCGTCGCCTGCGATTGATGGTCATACTGACGACCTCGATCAATTTCCTGCAAAGCACGATCACACTTGCGGTCATCGTGCTGGCTCGCACGGATCTGCGCATGGACGTGCGGGCGCTCGGTTTTGTCTTGAGCGCGGCTGGAGCTGGTGGTTTGCTCGGCGCCTTGCTCGCGCCGTGGCTACGAGCTCGTCTGCGCTTTGGGCAGATCATTATGGGCTCGGTGTTGCTGTGGGCCGCCGCTGTGCTGGCGCTCGTCTTTGCGCCTACGCCAGGGTGGCTGATAATTGGCCTGGGCGTGGTGAGTCTGTTGTGGCCGGTCTATGGTGTGACGCTGGTCTCCTACCGCCTGGAATTAACGCCAGATGTATTGCAGGGGCGTGTCACTAGCGCATTTCGCTTCCTCTCGTATGGCAGCGAGCCATTGGGCGCAGCAGTGGGAGGTGTGCTGCTGGCAATGCTTGGCCCCCGGCCGGTGCTAGGTTTGATCGCCGCTGGTTTAGCGTTGTGCTGCCTGATAGTCGTGGGGACAGAGCTTCGCACGGCATAAGGCATGCATGTGGTGGCGCAGCTTCTCAAACGCGAACGTGCCAAAGTCGGTAAGCAGGGAGTTCTTTATTATGTGATGCCTGCAAGGTGGTGATGCAAGACGCCCTTCGGGCAGGATATGGCCTGGATTCAGATGCACCCCGAATCCAGGCCATATCCTGTTCGCTATCTACTGTTGAGTGCTTATTGCATCTCCAATAGCGTGTGTATGTCTGGCCAGCCGTATGCTACTTCGGACAATGAGATGCCAGCGATGTCGATCTGCTTCTCGCGCACGAATTGACCGCCGAGCCGCTC
>DASVOW010000597.1:0-5478 GCA_036383155.1 Ktedonobacterales bacterium | reverse complement strand
TGCAACCCTGACGTATTGCGCGAACCACAGGCGAAGCAGCGCTGGTAGGCGCTTGTGTCGTTCAGACGATCCGTGCGTATTTCCCGCGCCTGTTGCTGGTTTGTGTCATCATTGCCGTCATGCTGCTTCTGCTGCTCATCTGCCACGATCCACCCCTCTCTCGACGAATTGCAACTATGCACCAAAGGAGCTATCAGCGATGGATAGGCTCTGTAGGTGGACTATGCCTCGAAGTCGCCACCATCACTGGCGAGACGCTCGGCCAGCGCATTGCGATAGTGATAGAGATCTTGATACATCGGCTGCGATTCAGTGAATGCGCGGTAGGCGGCGAAGAGTGGATCTTCTGTGAGATTGCCCGTCTGGTTGCCTGTCTCTGGCACATGGAGTGGCTGTGGCGCGAGGGGAAAGTCGGAGGCTTCAGTGGCTGGGCTATTCAACGCATCGGCGAGGCGCGCAGCCAACTCGATCGCCCCGATAGCCTCGTCGAGTGCATGCAGGAGCAGGGCGTCGCGTTGCGCTTCAGGGAGACTGTCGAGTGTCGCTTGGAGCGCCGCGGACGGTTCGTGGGTGGATATGGCGAACGAATCGGCTCCAGCCATTGATTGCCGGAGCTGCAGAAGGATCTCGGGCAAAGCCGTTGAGGGCTTTTCTTGCGTCAATTGCTGCATGAAAGCGACTCCTGACTAGGGATTATGGACTAGCTATGCGCTTTGGCGGTACGTGGTACGCGATAGAGGACTGTGTACGCCGATTGCGTGCCAAGGGTGCGCGCGATGTTGCTAGTGTTCGCCCTGGCGCGTCTGCGTGGGGTCAACGGCACGATCACGCACCTTTTTCAGGATGGCGTCCAGCGCCGCCGCCGCGTCGAGATCGAGACTGTTGGCGAGCACGAGCAGCACGTAGAGGACATCGCCCAACTCCTCGCGCGCATCGGCAGGCGCTTCACCCTGTTTTACCAGTTTGGCGCCATGCACTTGATTTACCGCGCGTGCCAACTCGCCGCACTCCTCGAAAAGTCGTGCCAGGTTTGCCAGTGGTGGCCAATATCCTCCTAGCGCCTGTATCGAGCTGTCTACCTCCGCCTGTGCCTGATGGAGCGTCATTTGTGTCGCGCTATCCGACGCTTGCTCTTGCTGCATTCTGCACATGCCTCTCGTTGTATGCTGTCTCGCTACGAGTTACGAAGCGGGTATGACCTTCAGGCTAGGTGGCCGGTGTACGGGCGTTTATGGCAAAGCCACGCGCTCGTCGTCTTGGTCACCCGTGACGCGCACCAGTCCGTCGCGTGCCAGCCCTCGCACGATGGCGCGCAGCCAGGGAAGGTCGTCGTTCGGGGAAAAGTCGAGCTTGACGGATGGTCCTAACTCGGGTAGCGACAGTGACGCGCCGGATTCCAGCGCGCGCAGTGTGTCCACCACACGGCCTCGGAAGTAGCGTGTCGTGGAGGTGAAGGGTATGGACTTTCGCATTTTTGGTGCGTGGGGAGTCGGGCGCGGCGAAGATGTGTTAGCCGCTGCGGCCCCAGTCGCCGTACTGGTGGTATAGGTTGCTCTTTGTTCTGCGACTGAAGGAAGCTCATGTTGTGAGGCGTCATCGGAGGCGCGTTCTTCGCGGATGCGTGCCAGGGCTTCGCCGGAGGGGAAGAGGGTCACGGTCGCCGTCTCGGCATAGGCGGCGCAGGATGAGGTCAACGGGCAGGACTCGCAGAGCGGACGGCGGCTGACACAGACTGTCGCGCCGAGGTCCATCAGCGCTTGTTGCCAGTCGTAGGAGCGATCTGGAGGGAGCGCCCACTCAGCCAACGCCAGCGCCTCGCGCTGCGTCCGCTCCCCCGATGGCCAACTGGCGGGCTCGATGCCACGAAAGACGCGCCAAAGCACGCGACGGATATTCGTATCGACGGTGGCGACGTGCTGCTCGAAGGCGAAGCAGGCTATGGCTCCGGCGGTGTAGCGCCCGATGCCTTTGAGCGCCATGAGCGTATCGAGCGTATCGGGCAGGGCACCGCCATATTCCGCGACTGCCTGCCGTGCGATCTGTTGAAGGCGCACGGCACGCATGTTATAGCCGAGCGATGCCCATGCTTTGATCACGTCGGCTGTCGGCGCGGCGGCGAGCGACTCAAGTGTGGGGAAGCGCGACAGAAACTCGTGGTATTTTGGCAGCACGCGATCGACCTGGGTTTGCTGGAGCATTACTTCGGAGACAAGCACGGCGTAGGGGTCGCGGGTGTGGCGCCAGGGGAGGTGGGCCCGCCCTTGTGCGGCATACCAGGCGAGCAAGGCGCGCCATGCGTCGTCGCGGCGATCTGCGTTCGCTGGGTCCGCAGCGACGTACTCCGCGCGCTGATGCTTATCAAGCATAATTCTCCTTATCCGTCCCCTGCTGTGTGTCTCAGGATGTATGAGCATTGTATCACTGTATGTCAGCGTTTATCGCCGTTCGTCGCGGGCGGCGCTACTTCCCAAAGAAGCGCTGGGTGAACGTGGCGATGAAGCTGATTTCGATGATCAAGCCAGCCAGCGCTTCGCCAGCGGCCAGCACAGTCAGCGGAGCGTCGAGCGGAATGCCACCTGGGAAGAATCCACGCCCGTGAAAGGAGGTGATGCTAAAGACGAGTGAGCCGAGCGGGGACAGTGGGATGCCGCTGGACGGCGCAGCGGCAAAATATGCGGCTGCCCAGCCCAGCACGACGAGCAGATATACGATGATGCTTCGCCCTGGACGGTAGCCGTAGCCGGCCAGTGCATCGAGGAACAGTGAGAAGAGATACTCGCCAAAGCGATATTGGCGCAACAATACCTGTCGTTGGAGCGCCTGCGCACGATAGGCGAATTGTGCCGCGTCTTCGTCCAGCCCCTGTCCGCGCAATGCGACTGCCAACTGGCGATTGGCTCGCACGGCCGCTTCGTACTCCTCAAGGCGCTGATCCGCGTCTTTTACCGTGCCCTCTGGTGTTCGCCGCCGTCGTGCCTCCTGTTCATCGCCGAGCAGGAGGCTGTGCGTTTGTCGCAGGAACACGCGGCGTTTCCGCGCTACCCACGGAACTACGGCGAGATTTGCGCCGCCCCAATAGACATCGGCCAGGCGCACGGAGCCGTATCGCGCGTTGCCGAGCGTCGTCTGACGCAGGTTGGTGGCGCTATCCATGAAGGCTCCGCGCAGATCGGCAGCGGGCAGTGCTGCTTGCACGTCTTTGCGATGTCGCCAGGCTGCGAGGCGTATCAACTCGTCACCTGCCAGTGGCGCGCCTTCCAAATGCGCACCGTATAGATTTGTAGCCTGCAGATAGGCACCACGCAGCTCTGCGCCTTCGAGGTGCGCCCCTTCGAGGTGGGCAGAGTCGAGATGGGCGCGTAGCAGAAACGCGCCCTCAAGATGCGCCTCGGGGAGGTAGGCTCCGTTCAGATACGTTCCGCGACAGTAGGCTCCTCTCAAGCAAGCCGACTGAAGTAATGCGCCCACGAAGTGTGCCTTATCGAGCGTGGAGCCTTCCAAGTGAGCGGCAGCGAAACGCCCTCGTTCGGCGTGGGCCTCTTGCATGCGGCATTCTTCGAGGTGGGTGGCACGGCAGTCCGCGCCTTCAAGATGGGCATCACGTAAGTCTATTCGCTGCGCCTGGGCGTCACGTAGGTCGGCCTCCTGAAGGAACGCTCCGGATACACTTGCCTCCTCCAACAACGCTTTGCGCAGATCGGCACGTTCGAGATGGGCATGGCGCAAGTCTGCACCGCGCAGATCCGCTTCATCCAGGCGAGCGTTTTCGAGGCGAATGGCTGCCGCTTCGTACTGCTGGTCTGTGCCTCCGGCGATCCCGCCTAGCATGCGAGCAAGGGGCAGACGGCGCAGATCTACGCTACGCAGATCGGCTCCGCGGAGATCGATACCCGTGCGCGTGCGCTGTGATGTGTCGTTCCAGTCGATGGGGCCGGACCCCTGCCCATGCGTGGCGAGCAGCCATTCCACGTCGGCGCGCTGCAGCGTGACTCCGCCGAAGGGATACACCCCGCGGCCAAGGTGCGGCTGAATGCGCTGGCGGTCCCGGAGATATGCCTGGCGCTCGCCGTCGATCTCCGGTTCGGTTCGCCAGGCCTGCCCCTGTGCCGCCCAGTATGCGCGCCAGGATGCGCCGTCGTCTGTAGTGGGACGCGAAAGCTCACTCTTCTGCTCGTCGCTCACGATCGTTCCTCCATCCGCTTGCCTCGCAGCAACCAGTATAGCGAAGCGAGTCAATGGGGAAGCGAGTGGCTCTGTCAGATGACGTTGACGGAGCGCGCGACAAGCAACACGATGATCAACCCCGAGATCGTCGCCTGGATCATCATCATTACCTTAGCGCTGCGTGTAAGCGGGGAGGTGTCGGCGGGGCTGAGCGCCGTGGAGAAGCAGAACGCGAGAAAAAGATAGTCGATGAAGCCAGGAGCCCAACCTGTCGGATTGCCTCCTTGTTGCTGTGGGAAGTAGAAGTCTGCGGCTTTGTGTCCCGTTCGGAGGCGCTTGTGTGGGCCACCGCCATCTGTCTCCCAATACCATGAAGCGAAAACCAGGATGTTGATGACCCAGAGCACCGCTGCCGAGCGCAGGAACGTTCGCCCTTCGCCTCTCCCAGAAGGCAGGTGTGTGACGAGCAGCACCAGCGAGCCAATGAGCGCGAGTGTGACTACGACGAGCAAGAGCATTGCCAAGCTGCGCTTTACCTTGTATGGCATACGATGTTCGAAAAACACTACGGAGACGACTACAGGAGCAATCAGAGCGATCTCTACTGCCAGCAACAGCCAGGGCGGTTCTACGATGCGTAAAGGGGCGGGTAGGGAGTAGTAGAGTACTCCGATGAGTAACGCGCCGGTGGTTGAAATCGCGAATTGGGTCAGGTCAACTCGGGGCTCCGATTTGGTGGGTGCGCGCATGGAGACATTCCTCGCCGGATCGGGCAACGGCTTATGATACTGGTGCAGGCCGACAGCGGCTCTTAATAGTTGAGTACGAATGTGGTGGACCACTCGATACGTAATTATACTCACATGCTACTGTCCATCGTTTTCAATGCGCTGTAGGCCAATGGGCGTGCCGCCCGCTTTTAGGGGTGTGGCTTTCCTGATGTTTCGTGTAGCAGATACCTGGATGCGTGGCGATCCACGTCGAACTGATTTTGCCGACGGGCTCGCCTGCGTCTGGCACAGGCATTTTCTTATAGCCGTGAACTATGACATACTATGTGGCGAAAGAGAAGTGGCTAGTGGCGAAGTGCAGTGGTATGTGTACCAGGGATGGTTTACCATACTGGGAAAGGGCAGGGCTATCGGGACATCAGAGTCCAGAGCCCGCAGCGCCTCATCTCATCAAATGGTGTCTGGAACGGCGTGTGGACGAGTGAGGGACGAGTGAGAGGCGGACCCGATGCGCAGGCGCTTCTTGTTGCTGTTGGTGCTGTGGAGTGTGGGGCTCAGTGCGGCAGCGTCAGCCTGTGGCTCC
>DASVOW010000596.1:0-20816 GCA_036383155.1 Ktedonobacterales bacterium | reverse complement strand
ATGAAATATCCCGCCCACCGTGTTACCTGGGACACTCGCATCCCCTACCTAATCAAACACAACCGCGGCTACGTCAAATGGCTCCCCTCGCATGTGCCAGCACTCTTGCTTATGCTGGCGCTAACCCTCTCCAGGCTCGGGTGCATAGAGCGACTCAGTCAACACTGCAGGCCGGAGTGCTGGCACATCCCGATTCCAGCACCAACATCCAACATGAGGGAAGGTAATAGCCCTGGACAAACATCAAGGTAAGGACCGTGAGGAAAGCAGCGCCCGAGATGCATATGAGATCGCGAAGGTATGGACGATTGCGCAACGCGTACGCTCCGACGAGGAAAACGGGAAAGATAACGCTCAGATAGCGGCCAAGCCCATCGACGGTGCTGAAGACAACGAGTGGCAGCACGAGGCTAGCGAGCGCATAGATCACGTAGGGCAGGCCGAGGAGCCGCGCGATAGGAAGTAGGGCGACAACGAAAAGCGGCAGCAGCACAACGCTGGCAGTCCGAATGACCTCGACAAAGTATCCGCCACGCAGTAGGGCCATGGGATGTCGTAGGAGATGCAGCGCCATCAGTGTGGCACCCAATTGCATCTGCCCACCGTGCCAGCCGATGTGATTCGCCTTCACGTAGACGAACGGATCATGGAAGTGCACCCAGCAGTACACGAGGTAAGCGGCGGATCCCAGTGGCACAAGCGCCAGCGCTAACACGTCACCCCGCAGCGGATGACGGGTGCGCAGCCAGTCGAGACCGTAAGCAAGCACGACACAGACACCGACGATAATGCCAGGAGAACGTGTGGCTCCCGCCAGCGCAGAGGAGCCTGCGGCGAGCCACCAGCGGCGGCGCTCAATCCCCAAAAAGGCCGCGAGCACCAGCGCCAGATAGAGCGACTCTGTATAGATCGCACCGTAAAAGAAGCTAAACGGAAATGTCGCCAGGAGCAGCACCGCTCCGTAAGCCGTCGATTGATCGAAGCGGTCAAGCGCCAACCGGTAGAGCAGTATGCACGCGGCAGTGAAAGCAAGCCATGAGATGACGAGGCCGGCAAGAATATAGGAACTCTGGTACGAGATAAGGTGGGCAAATGGCTGGACGAGGTAGATCGCCAACGGATAGAGCGGAAAGAAGTTCACGCTCGACTGCCCCGGTCCGGAGTAGCTATAGCCACCCTGCGTAATGGCAACATACCATCCACCATCCATCCTGCTCCAGATGTTTAGGGCGCCGGAACATCTAGTTGGCGCGACCAAATTGCAGCCGACATCGGCGACGACAAAGAGCAACACTCGGACTGTGGCCGCGATAGCGAGAGGTGTCATCATCCAATTACATGAGGCCCACATGTGCTCCGCCGCGCGTATTCCCACACGCGTCCATACGTGCTCCGACCTGCTGTGACCTGCACTGACCATAGACATATCCTTGTGTCTCATCGTTATGCCTTCTTTCACTCCTACCCTGCGCCAGTTGCACAGTCGCTCACGACCAGCAGCACGGTCATCCAGAGTGATCCTGGTTGTTATAGTGACGCATACCATCGCAGCCAACTAGATGCAAATTAGGCAAGGAGTATTAGGAAGTGGTTGCGTATGACGGCGAGGTCCTGCTTATTAGGTATCATCCTCGGTACTAAACAGGATCGATCTAAGCTCGCAGAGAGAGTACCAGTGTGAGCGATTCGGCGAAACCCGCTGCAAGTTCTATGCCCCCTGGCTGGATATGTGGTAAAGCACCCCAGTAGCCACAGGGATGAAGATGTTGTACTACGATACGCACGACAGAGAGGTTCGCTTGACATACGTATCTAGCCGTGCCGGGTGTCCCTGTTTCGCTCCGCTTGACATACGTATCTAGCCGTGCCTATAGTACGTGCGCATTTTCGCGCTAAAATGTCCAAATTATGCGCAGCGGATGCGCCAACGCAGAGCATTCATCTCGTGCCAGAAGCGGGTACAATATTGTGAAGGCGCCTCCCCTGGACGAAGACGCCGACCACTCTTACGAGGTTCAGACCGGGGTTTATCATGGCGATACGCAAAATCTTGACGATGGACAAACCTGTCCTGCGGGCCAAAGCAAAAAAGGTCTCCCGCTTCGACGCCTATCTCGAAAAGCTAGTCAACGACATGTGGGAGACGCTGCGCGCCGCCCCAGGCGTCGGGCTTGCCGCCCCGCAGATTGGCGAGTCGATTCGCGTGCTCGTCGCCGAATACGAGGATGAGCGGGTCGCGCTGGTCAACCCCGAAATCGTCAAGCGCAGCGAAGAGGAGGTGCTTGGCACCGAAGGCTGCCTCAGCATTCCCGGCTATGTCGGCGAAGACGTCCCACGGGCCAAATCTGTCACCGTCAAGGCGCGTGACCCACACGGCAAAGAAGTCCGCATCAAGGCTGAGGACTGGTTCGCACGCATCCTCCAGCATGAGATCGATCACCTCGACGGCATTCTCTATATCGATCACATCTCACCTGACAAGGTGCGTGAGGTTGAGCCGGATGAGATTGCCGACGAGGGCGAAGTGCACCACGAGCCCGTCAAAGAGACTGTCGCCGGCGAGAGTGAGCCGATCAGCCGCTCGAAGCCTCAAAGCAAAGCGCCTAATGGCAAGCGCGGCGGCACCGCCGAGCGTGTAGGAAGCGCGGGGAGTCGCGGATGAGCATCGCCAAGGGCAAATACCACATTTGGACCGTCGGCTGCCAGATGAATCAAGCCGACTCGCAGCGTGTCGCAGGCATCCTCGACGGGCTCGGTTGGGAAGAGGTTCCCACGATGGAGTCCGCCAACCTCGTCGTGCTCAACACATGCAGTGTGCGCGAGCAGCCGGAGAAGCGCGCTCACGGCCAGCTCTCCCTACTACGCCACGCCAAGAAGCAGCGCCAGGATCTGCTCGTCGCCATGATGGGGTGCATGATCGGCAACCAGCGCACCATAGACGATCTCAAGCAGCGCTACCCCGCCGTCGATCTCTTCTTCAAGGTCGAGAAGGCCGACATCCTGCCGCACTTCCTTGAGGAGCGCTGGACGCCTCTAGCCGGTGATGGCTGTGTGGACTTCGCGGAGCTTGGCGCGCCGCGCACCATCGGCGTCGGCGGTGCCCTGCCCGTCCTGCCGATGGCTCCCATGCCACTCGATACGCCCGAGCCGATCCCCACCACCCGCTTCGACGGCGGCACACCCAACGCGGGTCCGGCTGGTCCTATGCAGATCACGCCGCGCCCTGCCGCTCGTGACCTGCATTACCCCACGGCCGAGGGCGTCGGCCTCAAGACGCGCGGCCCTGCCGCCTTCCTGCCGGTTATTCTTGGCTGCAATAAGGTCTGCTCCTACTGCATCGTCCCGTCGCGCCGTGGCGTCGAGCGCAGCCGCCCACTGGCGGAGTTGCTGACCGAAGCGCGCGACCTCGTCGCGGGAGGCGCGCGTGAGTTGACGCTGCTCGGCCAGACCGTCGAAGCGTACGGCCTCGATCTGCATGATCAGCAGGCCGACCTGGGCGACCTGATGGAACATCTCAGCGCGATTGACGGCCTGGAGCGCATTCGCTTTATGACCTCCTACCCGCGCCACATGACCGACAAGATGATCGAGCAGATGGCCGCGCTGCCCAAGGTCTGCGAGCATGTCAATATCCCCGTGCAACATGGCGACGACGCCATGCTCCAGCGCATGCGCCGCGGCTATACCCTCGCCGAATATCGCGTGCTAATCGACAAGCTGCGCGCGTGGTGGCCCGGCGTGTCGCTCTCCACAGACATCATCGTCGGCTTCTGCGGCGAGACCGAGCAAGAATTCCAGCATACGCTCGATCTGCTCGAAGAGATCCGCTTTGACGTCGTCCACGTCGCGGCCTATTCGCCGCGCCCCGGCACGCTCGCCTATAAGTGGGAGGACGACGTGCCGCTGGAGGAAAAGAAACGCCGCCTCCACGCCGTGGAAGAGGTGCAGGAGCGCATCGCTCGCGAGATCAACCAGCACTACCAGGGGCGCACCGAGGAGGTGCTCGTCGAGGCGCATCAGGTCAGCAACGGCGAACATCAATGGCGCGGCCGCAACCGCACCAACAAGCTCGTCTTCTTCCCTGCCACCCGGCCCACAACGCAGCATGATACGCACTTCTCCCCCGCGCGGAGAGAAGCTAACGCAGACGTTGCTGTGGCCGAGCCGCCTATAACGACGCTCGCCGGTGTGCGACCGGGTGACCTCGTCTCTGTGTTGATCGAGCGCACGACTCCCTGGTCATTGCAGGGTCACCTGCGGACGCGGTAAGATAGCACATCGAATACGACCAATCGCGCCGCCGTTGCGGCGTATCATACGCGGTTATGGAGGATTAGCAGCAGATGACCCAAGCTACGTACCAGCCGGAGGAGCGAGCGCGTCTGCGCCGTCAGTTGACGGAGCAGGCAATCCAGCTGGCGCTTGAAAGCCGGTGGGAAGAAGCGGTTGCCGTCAACCGGCAATTGCTCGCCGCCGTGCCACACGACCTCAGCACTCTGAACCGTCTTGGCAAGGCGCTCAGCGAAATCGGCCACTACACCGAGGCGAAGCAGGCTTATTCCGACGCATTGGAGATCGATCCGACCAACAATATCGCCCGCAAGAATCTCGACCGCCTGGCCGAGCTCAAAGACGGCGACGCGGCGGGGCGTCCCTCCCAGGAGCGCATCGACCCACGCCTCTTCATCGAAGAAACCGGCAAGACAGGCTTCACAAATCTCGTGGACCTGGCGCGGCGTGACGTGCTGGCACGCCTGACCGCTGGCGATCAAGTCTACTTCGAGCGCGAGGGCAACATCCTCTATGTGCGCAACGGTGCTGGCGAGCGCATCGGGCGCGTCGAGCCGGTCCTGGCGAATCGCCTCATCAAGTTCATGGAGGGCGGCAATCAGTATGCGGCCGGCATCACTGACCTCAACGACCGTGAGGTGCGCATCATCATCCGCGAGACCTTCCAGCATCCCAGCATGTTCGGGCGCGTGAGCTTCCCCGCGCAGCAGGGCGTCGAGACCGTGCGCGGCTACATCAAAGATTCCATGGTCCGCTACGAGCAGGAAGAGGACGAGGAGTTTGGCGAGGACGGCGAGTATCTCGACACCGACGAAGAGGAACATGCCGACGAAGAGGAGGGGGCCGAGCCGGAATTCGAGGAGGCCGACTTCCGCGAGCCGGAGGAATAGCCCTCCTATAGACTGCTCTATCATGGAGAGCCCGCGCAGCCTCTTGTAGCCATCGCTCATTGGTAAACTGATCGTTGCGTTCCGGCTCAACGGTACGTTCTATACAGACAGTGATATGCGAGTGTCCGTGCTGGCTGGAGCCAGCATGGGAGGCTCTCAATGGATGTTGAGAAGTAGGGTATAGGGTATTATGAACAAAACGAAGCGTGTGGCCTGGCACAAGCACCTCAAGAAGGCAAAGAAACGGGACGAGAAGGCGCAGGCTCTGCACTCTGCACAGCCACGGCAGCAGACAACGCCGCGTCGCTGACGTTTCGTGCGTTGCCATCGTTAGAGAGGGTGCAGACGCACAAGACGCCGCGCCACTCATCAGGCTACCAGTGCTTTGGTGAGTGGCGCGTCGCGATTTTATGGCGGCGATACACGTTCGAGCTATCTGTATTCGAGCTATCCACAGGGGTGACTCATGGACGCGATCGGGGCAGCCGGCTCGGTCACGGTGCAAGAGGTGCTCTCGCTGCTCAGCCGCTGGCAGGCTCGTTTGCTCGCCGGCAGGCAGGGACTCTCGCGTCCCGTCACCTGGGCCACCGTGATGCGCGCGCGCGTTCCTGCCTTCGAGGGATTCTCCGGTGGAGAGCTTGCGTTGCTCTCAGTTCCTGTGCTGCGCACTCTGCAGTCCCAGATGGTCGCTTTCTCGCTGCCCTCCGTCATCGAACAACTCGCTGAGATCGGGGTCTCCGCGATTGCAATTGCTGGACTGCCTACTGACGCCGATACGCAGAGGGACGAAGCACAAGCCATGCAGGAGCTTGACGAGGCACAGCACACCGCCGACCGTCTCGCCTTGCCCCTGATCGCGCTCTCTCCCACGGCCTCCCCCCGACTCGCTGAGGTCGAGCGTGAGGTCATCACGCACATCGTCGCGCGCCGCGAGCGCCAGCCATTTATCGCTGAACCATTCACAGGCGACGCCGCGGGCCTCCACGCCACGCTACGTGGTGAAGCGCTTGACGCCCTGCTCACCGGCACCTATGCAGGCGAGGCAGCTATGCGCAGTCGCGCCGTGCAGCTCGGTTACGATCTCGCACTGCCGCATGCCGTGCTCTGGATCGATCTCGCGCTACAACCAGAGGCGCGAGAGGCACCGGCACGAACAAGCAGCAGAGGAGTCTACGCACCCCCATTCCACCGCGCCGATCCCACAGCCACCCATCTCGCCGAGGAGCTTACCAGTGTGCTGGGCGCTTGGGCCCGCGCTCGCGATAGCCACGTCGCAGCCCTGCTCGCGTTGCCCCGCCCCGACCGCGAGCAACGTGAATTCAACGCAAGCTCTCTGGCTGCCAGCGGTGCCTCTACGATCCCTCCGACTGGCGGTGCGGCAAGAGGTCTTGGAGAGATCGTCGAACGGACCACAACCTTGCTGAATCGCTCACTTGGTAATGAGTCCACGCCCGGCAGGATCGAATGGGCTGCCGGTCTCGGCGAGCCTGCGACCGCTCCTGTGCAGGTGCATCGCTCCGCCACAGAGGCACGTGATGCCGCCCGTCTCGGGCGCGTCGTGCTCGGCCCCCGCCACGTCGCCCGGCCCACCGATCTCGGCGTCTACAAACTGCTGCTTGCCCTGCGCGACAGCGGCGAGCTCGCAGAGTTCGTCGAGCGCACACTGGCGCCCCTCCGCGCTGATAGCCGCACTGGCGACATCCTGATCGAAACGCTTGACGCCTTCTTCGCTTGCAATGGCAACGTCTCCCGAGCCAAAGAGATCCTGCATCTGCACCGCAACTCGCTCATCTACCGCCTCGCCCGCGCCCGCGCCCTCCTGGGCCATGACCTTGACGACCCCGAATTGCGCCTCGCCCTCCAACTCGCCATCAAAGGACGCCGCATCCTCACTCTGTGACATTCTTTTAGCCAAATTTACATATGGACATAAAGAGAGCGTTGCGTCCTGCGCGCCGGAGGAGTATACTGGCAAGGCTGTATCCACGAGGGAGGACCATAGAGCAATGCCGTCAGACAATAAAGGTAACAGCACCGTCACGTCAAAACCCGCGGCCGCCAAGCAGGCTGGCGCAACTATGACACCCACCATCCGCCGCACACCCACGCAGCAGCAGCTTACCCGCCGCCAGGCCCGAGCCGCTCAGCGCGCCGCCGAGCGCCGTCGCCGCAATGCCATCATCTCTGTCGTCGCGGCCATACTCATCGTTGGTGCCTTGGCTTGGCTGCTGAAAGATCACCTGCCACTGGCATCCACAACTGCTGGCAACACCAGCACAGCGAACAAATCCGCGTGCGCGCCGACGCCAACAGTCGTTGGTCCTGCCCCCGCCGTAGAGGTCCCAGCGACGCCTCCGCCTACACCAGCGGGCACGGCTGTTAAGACCGGCGACCAGGGGCTACAGTATGTTGACATCAAAGTAGGCTGTGGCAACGCCGTCCAGGCTGGCGACAACGTCACCGTCAACTATTCCGGCTGGGTAGCATCCACCGGCAAGCTCTTCGATAGCTCGCTCAAGCCTGGAGGCCAGCCTTTCCAGGTGAAGGCAGTCGGGCAACCAGATGTCCAAGCGCAAATGAATACAGGAGTTATCGACGGCTGGAATATTGGCCTGCAGGGCATGAAGCCGGGGGGCACGCGCCGCCTGATCATCCCCTCTACGCTCGCGTATGGTTCGGCAGGCGCCCCACAGGGCGGCATCCCGCCTAACGCCACGCTGATCTTTGACGTGACGCTGATCAGCATCGACCAGTAACGTCGCGGTGGCGCGACAGGTTGACGGCAAACGCCCGCTCGTGGTACATCTATAGCGTGCGACACAACTGAATAGGGACCCACCGCAACGGGAGCTCGGGGAGCCGGGCTGAGAGGGTGGCCGCAGAACCGCCACCGACCGACGGAACCTGACCTGGGTAATGCCAGCGCAGGGAGCAAGCAATGCTCGTATTTCACCATCGAGCATGTCTGAGGGGCGCTGGCATACGCTGGCGTCCCTTTTTTCGTGGCCTACGATCCTCTCCACACCCTTGTGCTCAGGCCACGCCAGCTCAGAGAGTTGGGATGTACGGCCTATGGCAATGCTCCACGTAGACGGCACCGGCGATGCATCCGATGCGCGCACGCCGCCGAACACGTCTCCTGCAGCGGCAGGCGCATTACCTTTGCTCACCCTGCGCGACGTCACGATGCGCTTCCAGTCGGGCGGACGCAGCCTGCTCGTGCTCGACGGTGTGAATCTGCGCCTCGACACAGGCGAATTCGTGGCGCTGGTAGGGCCGAGCGGCTGCGGCAAGAGCACGTTGCTCTCCATCGTCGCCGGGCTGCAGGCACCGACGAGCGGCGCAATCAGTTTGTACGACGATCCGTCAGCGCTCCGGCTGGGCCGCATTGGCTACATGCCACAGCGCGATCTGCTGCTCCCCTGGCGCAACGCTCTTGACAATGCCATCGCCAGCCTGGAGGTCCGTGGCACGCCGCGAGCCGAGGCACGACAGCGCGCACACGCCCTCTTCGCCGCCTTCGGGCTGAGTGGCTTCGAGCGCGCCTATCCTTCGCAACTCTCCGGCGGTATGCGTCAGCGTGTCGCCTTCGTCCGCACCGCGCTCACCGCTGGCGACCTGCTGCTGCTCGATGAGCCGTTCGGCGCGCTCGATGCCCTCACCCGCGCCAGCCTGCAACGCTGGCTGGTGGAGATCTGGGGCTCGCTCAGTAAGACATGCCTACTGGTGACGCACGACGTAGACGAAGCGCTGCTACTGGCCGACCGCATCTACGTCATGACTCCGCGACCGGGCCGCATGGGCCTGGAACGCGCCGTCCCGCTCCCGCGCCCACGCCTGCCGGAGATGCTGGCGCAGCCGGAGGCGCTTGCACTCAAAGCAGAGCTACTGGCTGCACTGATGGAGGGGGCTTGAGATGCGCACACTCGACAAACAGCTCGACACCACCTCCCAATCCGAGCAGCAGGGGAACGGCAGCACGCCGGCTGATCTGGCCATCACCACTGCCCAAAGAAGCCCCCGCCGTGCGCTCGCATCCTCATTACTCCTCCAGGTGCGCGACATCGCGACTGGAAGTCTACCAGCGCTGGTGTTGCTCGCGGTGCTGCTCGCCCTCTGGCAATGGTACGCCAGCCAGTCATTTGTCGATGCGCTGCTGCTGCCAACGCCACTGGCAGTCTGGCAGACATTGCTCGCGCAGCGCGACATCCTCTGGCACCATTCAGGGGTAACGCTCTATGAGACGCTGGTCGGCTTCGGCTCGGCGCTGGCAACGGGTGTGGCGCTCGCCGTGCTTATCGACTTCTCGCCATGGCTGCGACGTGCGCTCTATCCACTCCTCGTGACCTCCCAGACGATCCCGATCATCACGCTGGCGCCGCTACTGGTGCTCTGGTTCGGCTACCAGCTGACCTCCAAGGTTATCGTCGTCACGCTGATCTGCTTCTTCCCCATCGCAGTAGCGCTGGCCGACGGCTTGCGCTCCGCCGATCCGGATCTCATCAATCTCTACCGCACATTTGGCGCGGGTCCGTTGCGCATCTTCTGGTCGGTGCGGCTGCCGGGCGCGCTGCCATCTCTCTTCTCCGGCATCCGCATCGCCATCACCTACAGCGTCGTCGGCGCCATCTTCGGCGAATATGTTGGCGCCAACGAAGGCCTCGGCTTCTACATCCAGCTCAAGCAGCACAGCCTCTCGACTGCGGGCGTGATGGCGACCGTAGCCGTCACCGCTGTGCTCAGCGTCGCACTTTTCCTGTTGACGGTGCTGATCGAGCGGCTCGCCCTGCCCTGGTACTACATCCAGGGACGGCAGAGCGCGGCGTAGTCTCTGGCAACCCGCAGCTCGGTGTGCACGTAGCTCACCCGTAGTGAGTGAAAGAGAATCACCATGCGCATCTCAACACAACCACTCGCCACACGGCGGGCGCTTCGTCTGACCGTCTCGCTGGCGGCGCTCGCCTCGCTGCTCACGCTACTGCTCTCTGGCTGCAGCTTCGGCACGAGCAGCACATCCACCTCGTCGAATGGCGGCAAGCTGACGAAAGTGACCCTGGCGCTGGACTTCGCGCCCAACACCAACCATACCGGCATCTTCGTCGCCCAGCAGAAGGGCTGGTATCGCCAGAACGGCATCGATCTGAACATCTTGCCGCTGGGCCAGACCGCGCCGGAGCAACTGGTGGAGGCGCATCAGGCCGACTTCGCCATCAGCTACACCGAGGCAGTGACCGTCGAGCGCGGCAAAGGGCAGCCACTGGTCTCGCTCGCCGCCATCATCCAGCACAACACCTCCGCGCTGGTCACGCTTAAGAGCTCCGGCCTGAACAGCGTAGCGAAGCTGGCGGGCAAGACCTACGCCGGTTTCTACGCCCCCTCGTATGAGAAGCCGGTCATCTCGCTGGCCCTCGCCTGTGGTGGCGCAAGCAATACCAACTTCAACGATGTCGACACCTCGGTCGATGCGATCCAGGCGCTCAAGAGCGGCAAATGGGACTTCGCCTGGATCTTCAGTGGCTGGACGGGTATCGAGGCGCAGCGTGCCGGAGTAGCGCTGAATACGTTCCCAATCACCGACTACTGCATCCCCGACTACTACACCCCCGTCATCGTCACCAACGACAGCATGATTAAGCAGCAGCCCGACGTCGTCAAGCGCTTCATGAAGGCGACCGCCGAAGGCTACACGTACGCCATCCAGCACCCCAAAGAGGCGGCCGATCTCCTGATCCAAGGTGCGCCAAAAGGTTCGTTCGACGACAAGCAGTTCATCTATGACAGCCAGAGCTATCTCAGCCAACGCTATGCCCAGGATGCCAAGTGCTGGGGCTTTCAGACGCTCGATAAGTGGACCAACTATCCACGCTTCATGTACAACCACGGCGCGATTCTGGACGCCAACGGCAACCCACTGAAGACCGAGCCAGATTACGCCTCAGCCTTCACCAATCAATTCCTACCAAGCTGCTGACACCACCATGCTACAGGCAGAGAAACAAGCAAGCCGCCGGGATGAATCTATCCCGGCGGCTTGTGATTTCCGCCCACGCCGCGCCGTTGCCTATTACATGCTCACGCCGCGCTAAGCTGAATGATGATATCCGTCTCGTTGGCGATTTTAGCATCAGGATATGCGGTAACCGTAACATTGTAGCCGCTACGCTTCGCCGTGATCTGCTCCACCGGATCGTTGCTATTGCGCTGAAGCTGCTGCCACCCCTTGCCGGGCAGTTGGTCCGCGTAGAACTGGATCGCGGCGGTCACGGCGGCGGTGGTGCAGAAGCCATAGATAGAATTGCTCCCAGCCGCCTGGCTAAGACGTAGCTCCGCATTTGGGTACGCTGGGATACTTGGGGGAAGCTGCACTGATACATTCGGCTTTTCCGAGCAATACTGACTCGACCCGAACTGCGCGCCTGGGCCACTGATCGGCGTGGGGGTAGCGGTATCTGCCGCGGTGGCGGTAGGTGTGCCGCCTGCTATCGATGTCGCGTTCGCGCTGCCAGGACTGGCTGTGCTGTCCGTGCTCACCTGACCGCTTGAGCTGCTGTCGCATGCGGCCAGCACGAGCATGACCAGCATCACGAGCGCCACCATCCATCGCCTCACATTGCGCACCAGACCGATCTCGCGTGTGGTTCGTATCGTCTCACTCGCGGCCCACATCGTTTTCCCCACCAGCTTCCCACGCCCCTCTCCATGACCGACTCACTGCGTCACCATAGAGACTGTCTGGATGTCGCTGTCCACACGGCAGCGGGCATCACTCATGCATACTTCCATGAGTATAGCGTAGCTGTCCAGCAGGCAAGTGGACGCACGTTACTTACGACCTACGTTCAGACCTGGGTGACATTGGCGCTGTCACCGACAGGTACTGGCTGGCGGCGCGATGGCTTGCGAGCGGTAGGAGCAAAGGCCCCGGCAGCAGCGAAGGCAAGTGCTATTGCGAACAATATAGCGCCTGGAACGAGATCGCGATTCCGCTTGTCCTCCGCGTGGGTGTAGCCATCCGTGACATATTTCACCGAATTGCCTTGATCGTCGTAGAGTTGAATTGCCACAATGTGCGGTTTCCCCTCCAATGGTCCCACCAGCACCCACAAGTCTACCTTCGCATCTGGCAGTTTGTCCTCGGGGAGGATTGCCGTAAATTCATTTCGGCGGAAAACATAGGTAGTGGTGCTACCGTCCAGTATAAGCTCGCTATATACATAGTCTCCCGTGTTGGCATCCGTGAAATACCGTGCATGCGCCACCGTGCCACTACGCTGAACGATATCCGTCTCTTCAAGGGCAGCCACCGTGATAGGCACGGCGAAGAGCAGGAAGCCAACCGCAAGCATATAACGCGCCCAACGGTAATACATTACCCCTAGGATGAGTGATCGAACAGTGCGAAAGGCCATGCAATTTCCCCTGTACATACATATGCAAGCTAGCGCCAGGGCATTATAGCGCATCAAGCACGCGCCGTATAGTGGCGTCGTGGGTGGCTTGACTTTCAAGGCGCGATTGCGTATACTTGGAGGGTCTCGCGGGAGTGGCGCAGTGGTAGCGCAATTGCTTCCCAAGCAATGGGTCGCGGGTTCGAATCCCGTCTCCCGCTCCAAGCAGCTTCACACTGTGGAGCGACCCATAATCCAGGCAGAAGACGCGCGAATGAGGCAACATCCTCACCGCGCGTTTTTTGTGTATCTCTGCTTCTCCGCCGCATGCCGGTTAGCCGGCATTATCCTCACACTGCCTTCTCCCCGCCCTTCCGGCCACGCTCACCGTCTGCGAGCGCAGCAACTAGGGACGCACGGACGAAGCAGGCCCGAGCACTACGAAGGCGCGCAAAGGATTGCCGCAGCTGGCCGACGAGCCGAGACTTCGGGGCGCGAGCGGAGCCAGCGTCGCAGGATGCGTCTAGCAGGCTGCCTTACTCTGTAGAGAACTGATGCGGCGGCGCCCGGTGCTGTACTGCGCACCCGCGGGTCCGCAACAGCGGCTGGCGACTTCACTTCATCGTGTGGAGCGGTTATGCATCAACACTCCCCTCAGGGCCAGGTATCCGCCTGGCCCTGAGGGGATGGCCGCCCTCACCCGAGAGGCTCAGCTTGCGGTCAATCACTTGAACTACGAGGCATGATAAGCTGACATTACAGGTGTGCTCCACGTATCATCGGTCGAGGCGGCGGTGCACGCACATGATCGCGGCCACGAGATACGCCTTGGGGGTCGAGCGGCGACCAGGAACCATTCATGGCGCAGGCGCTAATACTCAGCGCCGATGGGAGCAACCATGGCAGGGAACCGAGCAATAGCGGTCCGGCGGATTGTCAAGCAGTTTGGTCGAGATCGCACCCACCTGCTACCTATTTTGCAGGCCGTCCAGCTCCAGGAGCGTTGCATCTCGGACGAGGTGATCTCGACGGTCGCGTCAACAATGGGCATCCCTCGCGTGGAAGTCGAAGACACCGCGACGTTCTACTCCTTCTTCCAACATGCCCCTGCCGATGTCAACATCCGCTTGTCGAAGTGTCCGATGTGTTCATCACCCGACGGCGCCGACGTCGCTGGAGCATTTGCGCGCGCCTTGGGCATCTCGTATGGTCAGACCACCCCAGACGGCAAGTTTGCTCTTAACTGGACTAGTTGCATTGGCATGTGCGACCAGGGTCCGTCCGCCCTCATCAACGGAACCGTCTTCACGCGCATCGTCCCAGGGGATGTGCCAAGAATTGTCCAGGCGCTCAAGGGGACGGCGCGGAACCTACTTCCGCAATTTCCCAGCCCTGAAGCTGGGCTGGCGTTGTCCCCACATGCTCGGGTCATGTCCAGCTTGCGACAAGCCGGTCCGGTGCTCTTTCAGCCCATGACGCGGGGCTTGAGTCTTTGGAAAGCCTTGTCGATCTCGCCGGATCATGTCATTGCTGAGATAGCCATGTCGCGCCTGCGTGGGCGTGGGGGAGCTGGGTTCCCCACTGCGACCAAGTGGAAAGCTACACGCACCTCAACGGGTGGAGCGGAGCGGTACGTCATCTGCAACGCCGACGAAGGGGAGCCTGGCACGTTCAAAGATCGGACACTGCTCTCCGAGATGCCCGATTTGGTGTTTGAGGGCATGACCATCGCCGGCTACGCACTCGGCGCTCGCGAAGGCATTATGTATCTTCGCGCCGAGTATGCTTACCTCTGGGACCACCTGCAGCAGACGTTAGCATACCGTCGCGCGTTGGGGTTGCTGGGCAAACACATCTGCGGAAACGAAGACTTCGACTTCGATATTCGGATTCAATTGGGCGCTGGCGCGTATATCTGCGGCGAAGAATCGGCGCTGATCGAGTCGCTGGAAGGGAAGCGCGGCGCACCACGAGACCGCCCCCCATTCCCTGTGGACCATGGCTACCTAAACCAACCGACGGCAGTCAACAACGTGGAGACGTATGCGTGCGCCGCGCGGATTCTGGAGCATGGCGGCGAGTGGTTCAGCAAGTTCGGCACCCAGACCTCCACGGGCACGAAACTGATGAGCGTCGCGGGCGATTGCCAACGTCCCGGTGTCTACGAGGTCCCTTATGGGATCACGGTCAATGAGTTACTGGACCTGGTGGGCGCTCCAGACGCGCAAGCAGCGCAGGTAGGTGGTCCTTCCGGGTGGTGTGTGGCCCCAAAGGATTTTGGGCGTCAGCTCTGTTACGAGGACCTGAGCACAGGTGGGTCCACGATGGTCTTTGGACCACAGCGCAACCTGCTGGATATCGTGAGAGTGTTCCAGGAGTTCTTCGCCGAAGAGTCATGTGGCTGGTGCGCGCCCTGCCGTGTCGGTACGGCGCTGCTCACGGTCAATCTGGAGAAGATCCTCAAGGGCCGCGGCACAACGACGGACCTGGATCAGCTGGTGACACTGAGCAACATGGTGATGCGAATGAGCCGCTGCGGACTGGGGAAAACCGCCGCCAACCCGATAGTGAGTACCGTCAGAGACTTCCCCGAGCTCTATGAAGCAGTGCTCAAACCGGAGGAGTTCATTCCCCGTGTTACCCTTGAAGAAGCCTTGGCCGCCGCTACGGATGCACAAGGCCGTCACTCAGTGGCGGTGGAGGAGTCATATGCCTGACACACCCGTCACGCTCACAGTCGATGGCGTCGAGATCGAGGCTATCCTAGGCCAGACGATTATCGAGGCCTGCGACGACGCCGGCATCTATATCCCGCGCCTGTGTTATTATCCCGGCCTGACCCCGGGCGGGCAGTGCCGCCTGTGCAGCGTCGAGGTCCACGGGCGAATCGTCGGCGCCTGCCACACTCCGGTGGTCGATGGCATGGTGGTGCAAAACGAAACACCGGCGCTCATCCAGGATCGGCGGGCGATCATCGAAATGCTATTCGTGTCGGGCAACCATCGATGCCCGGAATGCGAGAAGAGCGGTGATTGCGATCTGCAGGCCATGGCCTACCGATTGGGGCTCCTGGCGCCGACGCTGCCCTACATCGAGCCGGCGCGCGGTATCGATGCTACCCATCCTGGCATCTACATCGACCGCGATCGCTGCATTCTCTGCGGCCTGTGCGTGCGAGCCTCGCAAACACTGGATGGGAAGTCCGTCTTTGGTTTCAAAGGTCGCGGCGCCAACATGCAATTGGCCGTAAACTCGGAGGACGGGCTCGGCGACACCGACCTGGAACTCACCGATAAGGCCGCGCATGTCTGTCCCGTCGGAGCCATCGTCGTCAAGCAGGCGGGAAATCTGGCGCCCTGGGGGCAGCGCAAGTATGACCGTGAGCCGATTGGTACCGACATCGAAGAAAAGCGCGCGCCCCACCACGCGCGTCAGGCGGAATAGCCATCGACTGGAGGCGCCTATGAAGCCCAAACTTGCTACTGCGGCTCTGGCCGGATGCTTCGGCTGCCACATGTCATTCCTGGACATTGATGAGCGATTGCTGGAGCTGATCGAGGTCGTCGATCTGGACAGATCTCCGCTCGACGACAAGAAGCGCTTCGATGGTCCAGTGGACATCGGCTTGATCGAAGGCGGCTGCGCCAATGAGGAGAATGTGCGTGTCCTGCGCGAGTTTCGCGAACACTGCAAGATTCTGGTCTCGGTGGGCGCGTGCGCGATCACCGGCGGGGTGCCGTCCATGCGCAACACGATCCCGCTCAGAGCATGTCTTGAAGAGGCCTACACGGGCGGAGTGACCGTCGAAAGCGGGGGTGTGATCCCCAATGACGAGGATCTCCCGCTCCTCCTGGACAAAGTGTATCCGGTCCACGAGTTCGTCAAGATCGATTACTTCATGCCTGGCTGCCCGCCTTCCGCCGACACGATCTGGAGCGCCCTGAATGCGCTTCTCGCCGGCAAAGCGCCAGAGTATCCCTACCTGCTCCGCAAATTCGATTAAACCAAAGTTCGCTTAGACCAGGGGGCAGGCAATGATCTCAGGCTCAGATGAACCCACAACCACGAAGATCGTGATAGACCCGATCAGCCGCGTCGAGGGTCACGGGAAGGTCACCATACGCCTGAATGCTGACGGAACTGTCGGCCAGACGCGCTTCCATGTGGTCGAGTTCCGTGGCTTCGAGCGGTTCATCCAGGGACGTCTGTATTGGGAAGTCCCGCTCATCATACAGCGGCTCTGTGGTATCTGTCCGGTGAGTCATCACCTGTGTGCCGCCAAGGCGATGGATATGGTTGTGGGCGTCGATCAATTGACGCCCACAGCGGACAAGATCCGTCGCTTGATGCACTACGGTCAGGTTCTCCAGTCGAACGCCTTGCACTTCTTCCATCTGGCCTCACCCGACCTGCTCTTCGGGTTTGACGCGCCAATCGCGCAGCGGAATATCGTCGCCGTCGCGCAGACCTACCCCGAAGTGGGTAGATGGGCGATCGCCATTCGCAAGTACGGCCAGGAGGTCATCAAGGCCGTTGGCGGAAAGAAGATCCATCCCACTTCCGCCGTACCGGGCGGTATGACCCAAAACCTGCCGGTCGAATCGCGGGACATCTTGCGCAAGGATGTCGATCAGGTTATTGCTTGGTCCATGGACGCCCTTGCCCTCTGCAAACGCATCACGTGGGCTGACGCGAAGCAAAGCATGGAGTTTGGCGCTATCGAATCCAACTACATGAGCATCGTCCGCGCCGATGGCGCGATGGATCTGTACGACGGAGTGTTGCGAGCCATAGATCGCGACGGCAAGACGATCTTCGATGGCGTGACTCCGATGGAATATAAGGACTACCTCATCGAGGAAGTCCGCCCGTGGAGCTATATGAAATTCCCCCACATCCGCTCCCTGGGCCGAGAGAATGGATGGTACCGTGTTGGGCCGCTGGCGGAGATCAACTGCTGCGACTTCATCGACACGCCTCTGGCCGAGAAGGAGCGGCAGGAATTCATGGCGATTGGTCACGGCAAGCCCGTGCAGGGCACACTGCTCTATCACTGGGCTCGGGTCATCAACGCGATCCACGCGGCCGAGAAGCTCAAGACGCTATTGGACGACGATGCGCTGCAGGAAACCGATCTCATCGGCCCATCTCAAGGGCGTCGCGGTGAGGGCGTGGCGTGGCTTGAGGCGCCACGCGGAACACTCTTTCACCACTACAAAGTGGATAACAACGATCAGGTCACGATGGCCAACCTGATCGTCTCCACGACGAGCAATAACGAAGCGCTCAATCGGACCGTGCAGAAGATCGCCCAGGACTACTTAACCGGCGCTGAGATCACCGAGCCATTGTTGAACCACATTGAGGTGGGCATCCGGGCCTATGACCCGTGTTTGTCCTGCGCCACACACGCGATCGGCCAGATGCCGCTGCTGGTGATGTTAGAAGGACCCGATGGAACTGAAATCACGCGGCGAGCGCGACCCGCGATCTGACTACCCTGGCCACAGCTTGATCGTCTTTGGCTACGGCAATCCTGGCCGGCAGGATGACGGCCTGGGCCCAGCGGCTGCTGAAGCGATCGCTCAGTTGGAGTGGGCGGGCGTGACGCTCCAGACCAATTACCAGCTCAACATCGAGGATGCGGATGAGGCAGCCAAACACGATCGCGTCGTATTCGTCGATGCCTCCGCTATCGGACCGGAGCCATACGCCGTGCGGCAGGCAGTTCCGGCGGTTCAGGCTGCGTTCAGCAGCCATGTGATGGGTCCGGAAGGGATTCTTGCGATCTGCCGGGACTACTACGAAAAGGCCCCACACGCCATCATCGTAGCCATTCGCGGCTATGACTTTGAGTTTGGAGAAACACTGAGCCCACTAGCGCGCAACAATCTAGCCCAAGCAATCGAGTGGGTCAAGCAGTACATCATCGCATGCATGGGAAACAGGGTGACCGATAGCTACAACGAACACTTGCCGCTGATGGGCAGCACGACACCCTACGCGAACGAAGCGAGGTAAACGAGGTGCACTATGATCGGCTCGAGGACGACACGCAAGCTCATACTCCTGGTGGATCCAGACCCGCACCTCCGGGCGAGCCTGCGCGGGCCGTTGGAGAACGCAGGATTCTCTGTCGGTGAGGCGTGCAGTGGGCAGGAAGGGGAACGAACGATCAAGCGTGTTCACGTAGATGCGGTGATTGTAGACGTGCTGCTGGATTCCCTGGTCCCTGGTGGCTCCGTCGCAGAGAAGCTCAGAGCGACAGGCAGCCGCATCCCTGTCTACGTCTTCACCGAGCAAAGCATTGCGACGCGGGAGGATATCGATCTCGAAGCCTTGAATATCGCTGGCGTGTTCACCAAGCCATTTGATACCGCCGCAATCATACACGCGTTGAAGACGCGGCTAAAAGTTGTTTGAGCGCTGGGCACGATGCGACAGCCTTCTCGCCCCCATCAGAGCGTGGCCGGTTCGCCGAGCTTCCCGTTGCGCTCATCGCGTGCGAGCGCTGCGATAATCGCAGTCGCGACGAAGCAGCCCCCAAGCACCACGAAGGTGGGCAAGGGATTGCCACGGCTGGCCAGCGCTCCGAGAGCGAGCGCCCCCACCATCCGCACCGCTGAGGAATACATCGTCCCGGCCGCATTGACGCGCCCGCGGAGCAGGGGCGGTGTGGTGAGCGCGTTCGCCGTGGTCGTCAGGATGAAACCAGCGCTGACAGCCCCATCGAGGATGAGATTGGAGAGCAGAGCCACGATGAATCCGCCATGCGGCCCCATGACACTTGCCCACGCCAAACCGCCAGCCCCCAATGCTGCTATCGCCAGCGTGCAGGCGAGTCCTCGCCGCCAGCGATCCGCCGACAACCGCGAGATAATGGCACTGCCACCCAACCCACCGATGCCCGCCGCTCCGTAGATGAGACCTGCTTGCCACGCCGGGACCCCGAGACGGAGTTGCGTCAGGGTCGCGAGCAAGAGCTCGATCGAGCCAGCGCTCAGGAAAAGCACCGTCCCGCACCCTTTGAGTATTCGCTGAGCAGGCGTCGTGAGGATGTGGCGCACACCGGCGAGAATCCAGGCTCCCCGCCTACTCTGTTCATCGGCGACTGGCGCAGGAGACTCATCCGCAGGGAGGCGTGAGAGGGTAAGTGCCGAGAAACAATACGAGCAGGCATCAGCCCCCAGAGCCAGTGCGGGACCGATGGCCTGCACGAGCACGCCCGCCAGAGGCGGACCCGTCAGGGTACTCACCGCGTCGGACGCCTCCAGCGCGGCAGAGGCGCCCATCAGGCGCGACTCACCCATGATCGACGGTAGCCAGGCGCGATAGGCGACCTGGAAGCCGAGCTGGCCCGTCCCCAGAACCAACACGACGCCCACCAGCAGCCAGAGAGGAGGAGCAAGAGCCAGGAGTCCGCAAGCCACCACAGTGCACAACGCGAGTGCCCGCCCCAGATCGCAGGCGATCAGCACCCGCCGACGTGGCAGGCGATCCGCCACCCCTCCCGCCACCAACCCGAGGACGAGCGGTGGCAGGAAGTAACCTCCTGTGACCAGCCCTGCCGCGAAGGGAGAATGTGTCTGCGCCAACACAAGCCAGGGCAGCGCAAAACCCGTCACACGATCACCGAAGATCGAGCCGGTCTGTCCAGCCCAGATCAAGCGAAAGGCGCGATCGCGCCACAAGGGCACACTGGTGGCCACCTCCACCATCTCTCGTGCATTCCCTGCCTGCCCCACCGCCTACCTCCTACCGCCAATTGTGGCCAAGCCACATAGTCGCGGGTAGGGCGCACTCAAATAGCCGAGGCGCTGCGTAGCGCCAGCCTACGCGACTGGCGCCTCCGCTTTCGCATCCTTCTTCTGCTGTTCGGCCGTGGGTTTCTTCGCGTTGCCCTCACGCTCGCGCAGATCGCGCTCATGGCGGCGGCGGTCCAGCTCGCGCTTCACGCTCAGCGAGCGCAGATAGGCCCAGTAGACCGGCGCATTGTACGGCTTATCGTGCGTCTCCAGGGTCAGGACCGAATAGCCTCCATATCCCTGCTTATACGTGAAGAGACTGTAGAGGTCTTCCTTTGCATCCAGCACTTCGGCAATCGCGAGGAAGTCATAGAGTGTGCAGCCGTGCGCCTTCGCCCAGCGGATCGCCGTCCACTGCAGCAGGTGATTGGGCATGCGGTTTCGCTCTCGATTCGACGATGCGCCAAACATATAGGTGGCGACGGCCCCGCACTTCACGGCGA
>DASVOW010000595.1:0-2923 GCA_036383155.1 Ktedonobacterales bacterium | reverse complement strand
TTTGGCGAGCGCTCGAAGGATCACGGCTTCAACTGGGGGCGGTAGCTCGCTGCGCATCAGGCCTGGTGGGCTTGGAGGCTCCTGCAGGTGCTGTAGTGCGACGGCGAGCGGCGTGTCGCCATGGAATGGTACTTGGCCGGTCACAAGCTGATAGAGCACCACACCCAGAGCATACATGTCGCAAGCAGGGCCGATCGGCTTGCCCTTGATCTGCTCCGGGGCCATGTAATAAGGCGTTCCCAGCACTTGGCCCGTACGGGTAAGTGTCTGCGCGCTCTCACGCGTCAGAGCGTTGTCGCCGCTATCGAACAAACGCGCAATGCCAAAGTCGGTGAGATACACATGACCATGCTCGTCGAGCAGAATGTTGGATGGCTTGATGTCACGATGGACGACGCCTTGCTCATGAGCGTAATCTATGGCGTTTGCGAGTTGCGTGAGATAGCGGGCAATCTCACCCAGCGGCATGGGCTGCGGCTGATTGGCAAGACGTGTGGCAAGCGTACCGCCAACGATCACCGGCAGTACCATATATGGTACGCCGTTCACATCTCCGCTACTCAATACAGGGAGGATATTTTCGTTCCGCAGTTTGCTCGCCGCTCGCGCCTCACGCTGGAAGCGCATGCGGATCGCCGCCCAGTCTTCAGATGTGGAGACGGTCTGAGAGTACAGTAGTTTGACGGCAACCAACACGCGCGCATCGTCGAGGCGCTGCGCGAGATACACCACGCTCATGCTGCCAGTGCCGAGCACACTAAGCAACCGATACGTCTCAACTGTCATTCCAAGACGGATGTCACCACTGGCCTGCATAGACGACCCCCTTTCGGGTGCGCCCGACGCGACTATGCTGGAATGTCTGACAATGTGAGCAAGGTAGAAGTGTCGAGGCTCTGTTGGAGAGTCAAGCCCCATCAATGCGTCGGCGTCGGACTGTCCCATCTGGCAGCTTGAGGCGACGTATCAGCGAGGGCGACGCGCTACTGTATGCAGATATACGGGAGCGGGTTTCGTGATAAACCCCTGGTGCCATCCAATTGTTGCGACTGTACGTGGCCAAAATCATACGTAGTCGCCATGCCCTCAGATGCATGTATCCATCATGCCGGCAGGGCATACGAGATCCAACGAAAACCTTTCGTGATTGCACCTATTATGTACCTAAGACGCAGCTTCCGCAAGGAACCAGGGTCTGTATACACCATCGCACGATGCACTGCCGTTGAGATGGCATCTCGCTGATGTGCGCCGGCACTCACGCCAAAAGCCGCAACGTCGCCGCTTCGTGGCGCTGCTCGGCGTCGGCCGTACTGCTGGAACACATCGCATCCAGATACGCTCGCGTGCTCTCGTACGCGCTCGCCATCCACCGGGAGACATTCCCGAAACTCAGCGTGCCACCATCTGTACCGGTGGAAAGGCTGATGAGGTGAATTTCGACATCGCGAGGCACGCGCTCAATCGCTCGCTGTATCTGATAGTTTCCCATCACCTGAGAAGCCCGCTGGATCACCGCCGGTATCGTACGCCCGGTCCCGCGGCGCGCCTGCTTTGGCGACTGCTCCTTGTTCTCTGACCACGACGCGCCTCCATCGGCGTCAGAGTCGAAGCCAATCGCCAGAACGAAGATCCTGCGTGCTCCCAGGTCGACCGCCGTCTCCACACTGCAGCCGTCTACCATACCGCCGTCGGCATACATGGCCCCGTCAATGCACACGGGCGGGAAAATGCCAGGAATAGCGGACGACGCGAGGAGGGCATCCACAACGCGGCCGCTACGGAATACCGCACGACCGCCGTGGGACAGGTCGGTAGCAATGACGCTGAGTGGCAGCGCCAGGTTTTCGAATGTTTGATCGGTCAGGTGCGACGTCAACAACTGGCGTAGAGCGGCATCACCGTACAGCGAGGAGCAACCCCCGGTCATGCGGCGTAGCGCGGCGAGCATGGCCAGCCCCTTGAAGGAGAGCGCTCGTGACCACAGAGGAAGCCTCCGGCCAAACAGCACATGATGCGGCAGTAGCGCTTGCCAGATGTTGGCGAGCTCCTCGACCCCTTCGAGCGTTGGCTTGCGCGCGAGCCATGCGGCATTCCAGGCGCCGATGGATGTGCCGACGACCATATCGGGGCGAATCCCAGCCTCCAGCAGGGCACGCAACGCACCGATGTGCAGCGCGCCACGAGCGCCACCGCCAGAGAACACGAATGCCGTACGCGTGTCTGTCGGAGGCACCGGTCGTGGTATGAGTCGAATCCCACTTTCGGCTGCTGCCCTTACCTTCTGCTCTCTCTCGACAACGTCACCCTTGTCCCCCATCGGACGTGGCTCGAAGGTAAACATATGTCTATGTCCTTTCCACGTTGCATCGACGCTCGCGCCAGTAGTGGAAACAAGTATGTCCCTATCTGGCAGACGTCACCACGGAAAAGGCGTAAGAGCACCCGTAGCATCACCCGTATGATCTGACCTGCTATGTACAGGCAACGCTATAGCACCGCGAGCAATTACAGCCCAATATAACTGCTCCGGTTCGAAGCGAAGCTGTCGAAGTACAGTGTGCCTGAGACGCTCGACAATCCGCCCTGCGGACCCAGCCGCACGCTCTCCAGCGTCAGCCCGCTGGTGGCAAGCCCCGTCAACCTTTGCCGCAGCGTCCCGCCCGTGTACAGGCTGAACGACGCGCTGGCCCCCGACTGCCACGCGATCTCAATCACCGTAAACGAGCTGCCGCTGATGGTGTACCATCCCGTTGCTGTAGCTCCGCCGCTGCGCGTTACGACGCCCGACACCTGGTAGGCGCCTTTGTACTTGCGTAGCTCCACAGTAAAGACGTTGCCGTTCGTGCCGGTCAACCCGACGAAGATCGGCATAGCGGTCGTGGTCACGGTAGCACTGTTGGGGTTGGCGTAGAAGCGCGCA
>DASVOW010000594.1:0-2315 GCA_036383155.1 Ktedonobacterales bacterium | reverse complement strand
GTGCGTGTTCTTGCCCATATGGTAGTCGTTGAGCTTGTGGAACGCGCCTGGGCGCTCGTCGAAGACTGATATCCCTTCCCGGCAAGCAACGAGCACCACATGGTAGGTGTGGTCTACGACGACGATATCGGGCACGGTTGCCAGGCGCATCTGATTCGGATCGGAGGGGATCACGCTCATCGTCGTGAGATCTATCCGCACCAGGTTTTGCGGGAGTCCGGTGGCTGGGTTGGCATCAACACAGGCGATGAACGCCACCTCTTGTTCGGTATCGAGTGCCATTCCGTGAGGAGTGATGCATGAGGCGGGCAGCACCACCCGCCGTACCACCTTGGCTGACACGGGATCAATTGCCATGAGCTCTCCTGTACCCGGCGGAGCCAGGATGTTCGGGTTCGGATTATCAGCGTCGGGCCGGATCTGCGTGACGAGAAATACGCGGTGTTGCACGCCATCGTATCTGCTATGGCCGATAGCATATCCGAAGGCCGGGATGTCGGTCCCCTCGGCGGTCGGTACGTCTTCCGCTGATAACTTGGGCATGTTACCAACTTTGACCTTCGCAACGATGCGGTCGGAGCGTGCGTCTATCACCACCACGTTCTGATTCTTTCGATCTACATTCGCGGACTTGTCCGGGTTTGCAGGCACACCGGGAGCGGAAACGAAGATGCGGTGATGGTCCGGGTCGTACGAGATGGCGTCAGGGCTATCATTCTTAGCCAGGTGAATTGGCTTGGTCGCAAGGGCGCTCTCATCAATGACATAGACGTCGTTGTCATCGGCATCGGAGGCGTATACCTTGTGCAGGTCGGGTGCGACTGCGATGCCCGTGACGTGTGGTATGTTCACGCGCGCGATCACGCGCTGCTGCGCTGTGTCAAACACGATGATGTGTCCGTCGGTGGCAGGGTCGAACGGAATATGCGCCAGCGTGAGCTTATCAGGGTTGGGTCCGCTGTGAGCGATGAACAGCTTGTGGGTCTGCGCATCGTATGCCTGGAAATCAAAGTGATCGAATGGCACGGCGACACCAGGCGCAAGCGGATCGCTTGTGCCCACGCTTGACGCACCCAGCCCGCTGGGTAGCGGGACGTCGTGGACCAGCACGAGCCGCAACGCTGGAGGAGCGGCGATTATCTGGTGCGCAACGCCAAGGACCACATATGCCAGCAGGGCAAAGCTTGCTATCCCAGCCAACAGGGTCAACGCGTTGCTAGCTCGAACACGTGGGCGTCGGGCCAGGAGCACGGGTAGTTGACGCATGGAGCCCTCTTGCGCGCCACAGCTGCACGCCTCGCAGTTTAAGAATCCTCTGCCAGTGATAATGTCTAGGATATGAAATCGGAATAGGCTTCTACCAACATGTTCTGTGCCGGGGCATCAAGGATCGCCTATCGCGGGAGGCAGTTATAGGAGTACGAAGTATAGTTCATAGCGGCGCGCTATAATCACACTAATGGGCCGATAACGCGACGATACGGCTATGTCTATTGTTGAGCAGTGGTATACTATCTGCAATCGGCACATGGCACATTGTGCTACACAAGGTCGACGATGACTCGGACGATGTGACGATACGCCCTGCCGAAGCACTGTAGCTGAACAAACGAAATGAAGGCCGGCGAGAGAGATGCCATGCGAGATGCATGGTGGATGGCGCGCATTGACGACGATGCTCCAAGCGCACGAGTCGCTGGCAGTACGATTTTGCTCTCTATAGCACACGAGGGCACACGAGCACGAAGAGATGGACGGCACAAGACTCATGAGAGATTTACATTACGACGGCGCATTTGTCCGCGACTTTAATGAGGCAAGCAAGAAATGGTCATGGGCGACATGGCATCAGACTCGGGCAACGCAAGAGGAGGTTGCTCAGCGGCTGCTCGAAGAGGTCTTCGGCTCCATGGCTGAAGAGGGACTGGCAGCACGCGAGAACGACGACAAGAGCGAAGAGTAGCCGAGCTCTGCGAAACTCAACTGGCATCGTCTACGCGGGCGCTAGTTCGTCTCGCATACCGACTTTCCCCTTGAGATGCAACATGTGCGGCGGCCGGAAGCCGAAATGACTACGCTTCCGGCCGCCACATTGTATGTCGGGCGCACACGATGAGTATGCACCCGTGGTATTGAGGACGTCAGGTGCCCCCATCATGGATGCAAGATCACCTTGGTGTAGCCCTCGACACGCTTGTCGAACTTCTCGTACGCTTCCGGCGCCTTGTCCAGCGGAAGCTCATTCGAGACGACGAAGCTCGGCGTCGCGCGCCCGGCGATGATCATGTCGCGGAGCTGGCGGTTGTAGCGCTTCA
>DASVOW010000593.1:0-5093 GCA_036383155.1 Ktedonobacterales bacterium | reverse complement strand
GGTATGCCTGCTCTATCGCACCGAACACAGGGCAGTTACGCTTCGCTCATGCATAGTAAGCGAAATGTATGCCAATGGTGGTACGAGTTGGATATCTCGATTCGTTATCTTGATTGTAAGCCCTCGATGCTAGGAGGCGACGGTCTGCCGCGTCCGTGTGCTCGTCCGGCTTGTCCCGCTGGTCTTTGTGGACTTCGCGCGAGTGGATGTTGCCGTTTTTGCCGATTTCGTTGCCGATTTCCTTGCCGCCGTTGCCGTTTTTCTTGCCGGTGACGTTGCCGTTTTCGCGGCCCTGGTGGATGACCTTGGCTTTGCGCCATTCTTACCAGGCTCGTCGGTTTCGGCGGCCTGGGCAGCGTAGGTGGCGCGTCTGCGCGACGCGGCGGCTGCGCGCTCAGTCTCGACGGCGCGATGCCCGACGATCTCCGGCTGGCCTTCGAGCGCGCCCTTCACCAGCGCGCCGCACTTCTGGCAGTGGGCCTCGGTGCGCCCGTTGCCCAGCGTCAGGAGGCCACCGCACTCGGGGCAGGGCAGCGGCAACGGGCGATCCCAGACGGCAAAGGAACACGTCGGGTAGTTGGCGCAGCCGTAGAAGATCTTGGCCGACTTGCGCGACTTGCGCTCGACCAGATCGCCGCCGCAGCTCGGGCAGAGAGCGCCGGTCTTGACGGTGAACGCGCGCTTGTACGAGCAGTCGGGATACCCAGAACAGGAGATGAAGCGCCCGAAGCGCCCGCTGCGGAGCACCAGCGGCTTGCCGCACTGCGGACAGAGCTCGTCAAGCTCTTCGACTGGCTTTTGCACGCGCTCCATCTCGGCTTCGGCCTGCTTGAGCTTGTTGCTCAGGGCGGCGTAGAAGTCCTTGAGGAAGGCGGTCCACTCGTGCTCGCCCTCCTCGACGGCATCGAGCCGGCGCTCCATATCCGCCGTGAAATTGACGTCTATGATATCGGGGAAGTGCTTGACCAGCAGATCGTTGACCGTCTCGCCCAGCCAGGTGGGCACGAAACGGCGATCCTGCTGCTCGACGTAGCCGCGCTCCTGGATCGTGCTGACGATGGGCACGTAGGTGCTCGGTCGCCCGATGCCACGCTCCTCCAGCTCTTTGATCAGGCTGGCCTCGGTGAAACGCGCGGGCGGCTGCGTGAAGTGCTGGTCGGGCGTGAGCTTGTGGAGGTCCAGCGGCTCGCCCTGGGCAAGCGGCGGCAGTGTGTCGCCATCATCCTCGCGCGGCCAGACGGCGTAGAAGCCGGGGAACTTGAGCGTCGAGCCGGTGGCGCGGAAGACGAAGCTCGCGGCCCCGATGTCGGCGCGCACAGTGTCGAAGACGGCAGGGGTCATGAACGACGCGACGAAGCGCCGCCAGATAAGCTGGTAGAGCTTGAACAGATCGGGGCTGAGATAGTGCTTGACCTGATCGGGCGTGAGTGTTACGTCGGTCGGGCGGATCGCCTCGTGAGCGTCCTGCACGTTGGCCTTGGCTTTGCCGGTGCGCCCTTCGCCTACGTACTCTTTGCCGAAGCTCTGGCCGACGTATTGCTTGACGGCGGTCTGCGCCTCGGCGGAGACGCGCGTGGAGTCGGTGCGCATGTAGGTGATGAGGCCCTGGTGGCCAGCGTCACCCAATTCGATGCCTTCGTAGAGCTGCTGCGCCAGGCTCATCGTGCGCTTGGGCTTGAAGCGCAAGCGAACGGAAGCATCCTGCTGGAGGGTGCTGGTGGTGTAGGGCAGGAACGGCTGGCGGCGCACGTCCTTTTGCTCGACGCGGAGCACGGTGTAGGTCGCGCCGTCTAACTCCCGCAGGATGGCTTTGGCCTGCTCCTCGGATTCTACGCGGAACTTGCCGCGCCCGTTGCCGTTTTTGCCGTTTTTCGCATTTGTGTTGCCGTTTGTGTTGCCGCCGGCGTCGGCTTCATCGGCAAGCAGGTCCGTGCTGGCCTCGGCCACCTCGGCGGAGTTTTGCCGGCCTAGCAACGTTGCCTCAAAGGTGGCGCGCTGCTTCGACTTACTCAGGCTCGCGATGATGCTCCAGTATTCCTCTGGCACGAAGGCGCGGATCTCGGCCTCGCGCGTAGCGATGAGGCGCAGGGCGACGGATTGCACGCGGCCAGCGCTGGTGCCGCGCTGCACACGGCGCCAGAGGAGGGGGCTGATCTTGTAGCCGACGAGGCGATCCAGCACGCGGCGCGCCTGCTGGGCGTTGAAGAGATTTTCGTCGATGTCGCGTGGATGCGCGATGGCGTCACGCACGGCACCTTTGGTGATCTCATTGAAGACGGCGCGGCGCGGCTTGCGCAGCCCAAGCATGTGCTTGAGTGACCAGGCGATGAACTCGCCTTCGCGGTCAGGGTCGGGCGCGAGATAGACGGTCTCGGCCTTCTTGCTCGCGGCCTTCAGCTCTTTGAGCAGGTTGTCTTTCTTCTCGATCACTTCGTACTTGGGGGCGAAGTCGTGGCGCGTATCGACGCCCAGCCCGTTGCGCGGGAGGTCGATGATATGGCCCATCGAGGCACGCACCTCGAAGTCGCTGCCCAAGAACTTTTCTATTGTCTTCGCCTTTGCGGGCGATTCGACGATTACCAGATTCTTCGCCATCCTGAGCTCCACCCTAACGACACGCGAGCACACTCGCACGCCAGCTAGGTATCATATCACGTTTGAGGATGTCTACGCACGAATTGCCCCAACGTTTGTGGTTAACACTCGTCGGGAGCCGGTTCATGTGCATCTACATCTCTCTGCACATCGTTACACGCGTATTCACTCTACACACTACATAGTCCTTGGCGTCCACTGGAAACCACGTCACTGGTGCTAAGCGTTCCTCAGCAAGAACGTTGAACGTTGCAGCAAGAACGTTGCCCGGCGAACATGGCAGCCTCCGGTCCATGAGCCACAGTATGCCACAGCATGTCCAGCCCTTCGATATGCCTCTGGTTGCGTTTGGGTGTTGCTCCATTTACAGTCGTGGACCTGCCAAGCGGACATGTGCCGACAGCATAGCATCCCACTCTACACTATTCCATCGTGAGGGACCTATTGCGGTGATACGGCTATGACATTTGGGGCAAGGTGGGACGAATCGAGACGAGTCCTGAGTGCGTTCCTATGCATCTCGCATTGCCGGAGGATAGCCAGCGCACATCCTAGTTGCTTACAACCGCACCGTACCACCTTGCATACATACTACTTCATACTCAGCAAAAGGCATGCTCAACATCCACAGTATACCACATGGGGAACGACCTCACCCCCTACCCCCTCCCCGGCCTGCGGCCACTCGCTGCGCTCTACAGCCCGCTCCGCTCCCTGTCGGTCGCACCTCGCTTCGCTCGCGGGGTCTGTCCTCCTCCGTGCGCGGGAGAGAGGACGTGGGGCGAAGAGTGGTGACATGGGGGCAACGCGAAGCCCAGCCACTGGCCAGTGCCCGGCAGGCTATTGGCAGCCTATTGGCAGGCTATTGGCAGGCAATTCGCGGACTGGGAGCGGGCGAAGCCGCGGCTGAGGCCCATACTTCACAAGCCCTATCCAGCCAGCTGAGCATCTTCGCCCAACACAGCTGTAAACTGCTTTAGCTGTGCGCTCTTGGGTATGTGTTTCATTGCCGTATCGCGTAGCCAGCAGGCGAATTTGTTTTCGATCTGCCCCACCTTGCCAATCTGCCAGGAGAGATCGACGATGGCACGTGTTCGCTTGATCCGCTGTGATTCATAGGCGCGAAGGGCGGGGGCTATGTCCGTCGCGCCCCTCAGGCACGCGGCCAGCGCGACGGCGTCCTCAATTGCCAGGCATGCCCCCTGGCCGAGGTTCGGCGTCGTAGGATGGGCAGCATCGCCCAGCAATGTGACCCGTCCCTCGCCCCAGCGAGTAGTTGGAGGGCGATCATAGACGGGCTGCTGCAATATCGCAGCCTCTTGAGTTGATTCCAAGAGCGCGGGGATGGGGGCTTGCCATCCTCGAAAACGGCTCACAATGGCGCTTTTGGCTACACGCTGGGTAGAGACTTCTTCTGAGCTATTCATGGTCGCAAACCAGTAGACCTGTCCGCTGCCAATCGGGACAACCCCAAACCGCCGCCCTTGCCCCCACGCCTCAAAGACGGGTCCCTGATAGTCTGAGGGCACGATAGCCCGGAGGGCCAGATACCCTGCGTAGCGTGGCAGGGTCTCTCCTAACAGTTGGGCGCGAATCGCCGACCAGATGCCATCTGCCCCGATCAGCATATCGCCGTGTTCCGAGCGCCCGTCGCTCAAGGTGGCTGTTACCCCGTGAGCGTCCTGCGCGAAGCCGCAGCACTCGGCGTCAAGCTGGAGCACGCCATCGTCAAGCGCGTCGAGCAGAACGCGCTGCAGACGCGCCCGATGCAGGGCGATGCTCACTTCCCCGTAGCGTTGCTCCAACTCACGAATGGGTGGCTGCGATAAGACCTCGCCACGCCAGGAACGAATATCACTGCTCGTGAAGGGGCTACCAACCGCGGCGACGGCATCCGCTATCCTCAATTGTCGTAACGCGCGCATCGCATTCGGCCAGAGGGTCAAACCTGCTCCGACCTCTTGCAATTGAGGCGCCCGTTCCAGCACCAGCACTTCGTGTCCCTGGCGCCGCAGGGCAATCGCTGTGGTGAGTCCGCCAATGCCAGCCCCTATCACCAGAATTTTCATAACAGTCCTCGATTTGGGTTTCGTAGCAATCCCGTGCAACGCGAGGCGCAGTTCACGGCTCGCTAGAGATAGCTTAGGCCGGGATATCGCATTGGCGCCATACGCGTGCGGCCTGGTGGGATGTCAGCGACTGACGTAGCAGCTTATGCCGAGCTGAGGCACGCAGTACGTTGCGTTCTCATGACAGTATAGGACGGGATTGGGGAGTTGTCTGCGTTTTTTCTCGTCGGTTTCTCGTCTAAAATTCGTCGATCACTCGTCTTTTTTTCGTCGATCACTCGTCGAAAATTCGTTTTTGACTCGTGCGAGGCGAGCGGTGATGAGTGGGAAGGCGGGTGAATCTGGGGGTGGAGCTAATCCCACTACCCCTTCGCTTGGATGGAAGGGGTCGTGCGGTGGGGGCTGAAAGCAGAGGTTGAAACAGCGCTT
>DASVOW010000592.1:0-1677 GCA_036383155.1 Ktedonobacterales bacterium | reverse complement strand
GAATACCCATAGCCGCTTTCCGCTTTGTACCACTATTAGCGTACCTTCTGATCATGGTGATCATAGTGACATGCACGCGGAAGGATTGTGGTATAATAGAACAAAAGTTTAAAAGGTGTTCATTTCCATAACCACATTTTGCGAGCATAGAAAGAATGGGTGAGTGCGAGTTGGTGGCAGATCAGACACCACCATCCACATAGAGGAGATAGAGAAGATGGCGGAGAATCAGCAAACGTTCCCCCTCAACTGGCGCATCGGTCAGGACTTCGATCCGAACGATCACCTGATGCAGCTTAAAGGGCGGGACTATCTCAATGTACAGAATCGCCTACTCTGGTTCATTCGTGACCAGCGGGCATTGATCGTGGCTGGCCTGGCAAAAGTGCCGTATGTCGTGCAGACCGATTTGGTCGAGCTGGATCGGGAAACGAGCTGGGCGCATTTCAAGACGTATGTGCGCGACGTGCTGGGCAACGAGGCCACCATGTATGGCTCGGAGTCGGCAAAGGATTTCGCGGACTATGCTGAGAAGGCGAGCACCAAGTCGCTAGGGCGCGCGCTGTTAGCGCTCGGATACGGCACGGCATTTGCGCCAGAGATGGATGAGGGCGAGCGGGTGGTGGATAGCCCGGTCGAGCGCGAGCGACGCACATCTTCGGCTCGTGAACGGCAGACTAGCGTTATTCGGGAGACACCTGCTGCGCGAGAGGTGCGTGAGCCTGCGGCAAATGCAGCCACCCAAGCGCGCCCTAATCCGGCCGCTCATCTGAATCAGCCGAACGAGATGGGCAGGGGTGGAGATGAGGAGCCGAAGGCTACCGAAGCGCAGCGCGCCAGCATTCGCAAGCTCTGCACTGTGCTTGGCAAGTCGGAGCCGGAGGAGGTCACAACTCAGGCCCAGGCGCGCGAGTTGATCTCGCAACTCAGCCGCGAATATCAGGAGCAACAGCGGGCGCGCCGCGCGAGCTAGCGGCAGCATGTATGAAAGACCGGTACAACAAGATATTACTGCCCCCTCACTCGGCTCATTGAGAGTCTGGTGCAAGGGGGCAGTGGTATTTTAGCGCTCGCGTTCAATTCCGGCGTTAGCGCACGCCGTGCTCGCGTTTGGATAGCTCGGAGAACTGGTGGAGGCGCTGCTCTACACGGTCGTGGATCGACTGTGCTGGGAGGCCCGTCAGGAGTGTAAGCCCCTCATCGACTGTGCTGATCGGCAGGATGTGGAACCAGCCTTCATTGGCGATGCTGGCGGCGATCTCGGGATGGAGCATCAGGTCGCGCGTATTCGTAGCGGGAATGATGACGCCGTAGCCGCCATCTGATTGCTCTCCCTGGGCACGGCGGGCGCGGCAGATCTCCCAGAAACCTGCGATCTTGGTGTTCACGCCGCCGATGGGTTGAATCTCGCCGTACTGGCCGACTGCGCCTGTCACCGCAAGCGAACGGCGTAGGGGCACCTGTGCAAGCGCCGAGATCAGCGCAAACAGTTCCGCTGCTGAGGCGCTGTCGCCGCCAGTCGCGCCGTGCTCCTGCTCGAAGCGCACACGCGCCACGATGCTGAGGCGGCGATTCTGGCCATAACGGTGTGTCAGGTAGCCCTCCATCGTCAGGAGCCCGCGTACATGATTTGGGTCTGCCGCTGCCGCTTCGCGCTCGATATCAACGATGCGCTCG
>DASVOW010000591.1:0-7980 GCA_036383155.1 Ktedonobacterales bacterium | reverse complement strand
CGAGGAACGCTACAGGTTTATCATTAGGTCAATTTCAGGTTAATTCAGGAAGCCTGAATAGTTGCGCATCACCATCTGTGCCTGGAGCTGCTTCACCGTATCCAGCACGACGCCTACGACAATCAGCAGCGAGGCCGCCTGGAGATTCTGGCCAATCGAGCTGGTGCCGAAAAGCGCCGGGGCCACAGCGACAACCCCCAGGAAGATTGCGCCGCCAAGTGTGATGCGGCTCAAGATCCTCTGCAGGTAAATGCGCGTCTGCGGGCCAGGGCGAATGCCTGGAATGTAGGCCCCCTGCTTTTGCAGTGTGCCTGCCAGGTCCTGCTGCTCGAAGATCACCGTCGCATAGAAGAAGGTGAACGCGGCAACCAGGAGGCCAAATGCGACCCAGTATTGCACGCTGTTGACGTCGAGCAATCGCCGGAACCAGGTCGCCACACCCACGACGCGCTGATCCGAGCTATACGCCAGGAAGTTGCTGATGACCGTCGGCAGCAACAAGATCGACTGCGCGAAGATGATGGGAATCATGCCCGCGCTGTTGACTTGCAGCGGGATGTAGGTCGTCTGCTGGCCCGCACGCACACCGGAGAGGAAGCGGCGCTTCGTCGGATACTGCACCGGCACACGCCGCTGCGCCAGATAGACGGTCACCATCACGTAGATCATCAGCAGCGCAATGCCGGCATAGAAGAGCAACTGCAGGATACTGCCATTGCTGACGCTGCCGCCGTTGCTGGTCGACGAGACGAGAGCGGTGCCGATGGTCTGTGGCAGCTTGACCATGATATTGGCGAAGATGATCAGCGAGATACCATTACCGATGCCGTTCTCGGTGATCAGCTCGCCGAGCCACACCAGGAACATCGTGCCAGCCGTCAGCGTAATCAGCGTCGAGAACGTCGGCAGGAAGGACTGCCCGCTGAAGAGGTTGAACTGCGTGGCCGGGATTGCGCCGAGCTGCACCAGAATTGCCATCTGACCGAAGGCCTGGAGCAGCGTCAGCGGCACCGTGATGATGCGCTGGATCTGCGCGATCTTGTTGCGGCCAGCCTCACCCTCGCGCGAGAGCGCATCGAGCCGCGGGATGATCGGCTGCAGGAGCTGCACGACAATGCTGGCGGTGATGTAGGGATAGAGGCCGAGGGCGACAACTGAGAAGTTCTGGAGGGAGCCACCAGAGAAGACATCCAGCAAGCCAAAAATCTGGTTGAGGCCGCTGTTATTCTTGCTCAGGAATGAGTTGAGCGTCTTGGGGTCGATACCGGGAACCGGCACATATGCCACGACGCGGAACACCAGCAGCATAGCCAGTGTAAAGAGAATTTTATTGCGCAGATCGGGGATAGACCAGACACTGCGCAAACGGGTCAACATGCTCGCCTCCAGTGCAATGCGCCACTGAAATAGCCAATGAATGCGTCACGGCGAGCGACGCCCTCTCCGGTACCACCGCTCGCCATGAATTGTGTGCGCCTACGTCTACGGCGAAGGCACTCTATGTATAGACGAACGACAAGGCAAATCGGCATATGAAGCCGCCGCCTCGTCCGGCCACTTACGCTTGCGCCGTTGTGGCCTCTGCGGAAGTGGTCGTGTCCTTCTTGGCGCGCTTCGTCTTGGCGGGGGTGGGGAGTACGATCAGTGTGACACTGCCACCCGCCGCCTCGATCTTGGTGCGCGCCGAGGCCGACACCTTATGCGCCGTCACGTTGAGCGCGTAGTCCAGGTGACCATCGCCCAGCACCTTGAGCAGACCTTTCGCCTGCCGCGGACGGATCAGCCCCTTCTGTGCCAGCGCCTCGCCGGTGACAGCCGCGCCTGCCTCAAAGACCTTTGTCAGATCGTTGAGATTGACGACGATGTATTCCTTGCGGAACGGGTTCTTGAAGCCACTCAAATAGGGCATGCGCTGTGAGAAGCGGTTTTGGCCGCCCTCGAAGTATGCTGGCACATTCTTGTGGCCGGTACGCGCCTTCTGGCCCTTCTGGCCGCGCCCCGATGTCTTGACGAGACCGGAGCCGTGGCCGCGACCAACGCGAATGCGCGGTCTGCGCGCGCCCGATGCGGGCCGTAGCTCGGAGAGCCTCATTGCGCGACCTCCTCAACCACCTCGACCACCACCAGATGCGGCACCTTGTTGACCATGCCACGGATCACAGGCGTGTCCTCATGTTCGACCACCTGATGCAACCGCCGCAGGCCTAGCGCCTGAATCGTCGCCTTCTGCTTCTGGTTGTAGCCGATGGCGCTCTTCTTATAGGTTATGCGTAACTTCGCCATTGTATCTCGCTCCACGCGCCAATTGTAGCACCTCCCGCTACACACGGCTAGCGCCTCTCGCAAAGGTCATCCCGCTTGTTGACGGCCAGACATGACTCTGCGAGCAGGCGCTACGTCGTAGCGGAGGAGCGGCTCTTTCTTATCTGCGTGGTCCGCCGGCAGAGCCGCGCCCACCGCGCTGCCCGCCAGGTCCACCCCGGCCAGGAGCGCCCGCCCCGCCACGGCCATCACCGCCAGCGGCGCCACGATCACTCCGGCCCCGGCCACCGCGGCCATCGCCACGGCCACCGCGCTCCTCGCGTGTCTCGCGCTCGGGCGGCACGTATGCTGCAGCCTCGGCTGCGAGCGCGGAGATCTGAGAGGCGCGCTTTGCGCCCACCAGATCCGCCACCGTGCGGCCACGCCGCGCCGCCTCCGACTCGAACGAGCGCAGATCGCGCAGCGCGCCTATTGCCGCCAGCACGGTGTTCAGCGAATTCGAGCTGCCCAGCGACTTCGTGAGGATGTCGCGGATGCCCGCCGCCTCGACCACCGCGCGTACCGCGCCGCCGGCGATCACGCCGGTGCCGGGAGCCGCCGGCTTCAACAACACCTCAGAAGCGGAGGAGGTGTACCGCACCATGAACGGGATCGACGTGCCGACGAGCGGAACCTCGATCAGGCGCTTCTTCGCATCCTCGACGCCCTTCTTGATGGCATCAGGCACCTCGCCGGCCTTGCCTAGACCGACGCCGACATGACCAGCACGATCGCCGACCACCACCAGCGCACGGTAGCTAAAGCGCCGGCCACCCTTGACCACCTTCGAGACGCGAGCGATCTGGACGACGGTCTCCTCCAGATTTAGCCTGCTTGCATCAATTCTCGCCATTGTTTCCCTCGCGTCCTAAAAGTCCAGGCCGCCCTCGCGGGCGCCCTCCGCCAGGGCTGCCACGCGCCCGTGGTAGATGTAGCCGCCGCGGTCGAAGACGACCTGCCCAATGCCTGCCGCCTTCGCGCGCCGCGCGATCAACTGACCCACGAGACGCGCCTGCTCGACGCGACGGTTGTGCTCGATGCCTTTGATCGCCTCTGGCAGCTCCTCGGGGAGGGGCAGCGGCGACTTCACCACATCGGCAAGATCCGTGTCGCGTGAGGACGCGGTGACGAGAGTACGTCGCTGCTCGTCGTCGATCACCTGCACGTAGATCTGGTTGGCGCTGCGGAAGACCGCAAGGCGAGGCCGGAGCGACGTGCCGGAAACCTTCTTGCGCACACGCACATGCCGTCGCACGCGCGCCTGATTGGCATAATGCTTCTTAATCATCGCTCTACTTCTTCTTGCCGCCGACCTTGCCGGCCTTGCCCGCCTTCATCCGCACGACCTCACCGCTATAGCGGATGCCCTTGCCCTTGTAGGGCTCAGGCTTGCGGATGGAACGGATATTTGCCGCCACCTGACCGACAAGCTGTTTGTCGATGCCGGTGACGTTCACCTTTGTCGTGCCCTCGACGCTGAATGAGATGCCAGCCGGGGGATCGACTTCTACCGGGTGCGAGTAGCCGACCTGGAAGACCAGGTTGTTGCCGACCTTCGCCACGCGATAGCCCACGCCCTGCATCTCCAGCGACTTGGTAAAGCCGTCTTTGACGCCCTGCACCATGTTGGCCACCAGCGTGCGCGTGAGGCCATGCAGCGCCCTGTTGGTCTTGCTATCATCCGGGCGCGTGACACTCAGGGTGCCATTCTCCTGCGCGACGGTCAGGGTTGCCGGCACTGTGTGCCGCAGCATGCCCTTCGGTCCAGTGACGGTGATCTCGTTGTCTTTCGAGATCTCCACCTTGACGCCAGCCGGCACTGGTATGGGCACTCTTCCAATACGTGACATCGTGTGTACCCTCCTACCAGATGTAGCAGACCACTTCGCCGCCGAGACCAAGCTGATATGCCTTGCGGCCGGTCATCAGCCCTTGTGGCGTCGAGATGATTGCGGTTCCCAGGCCACCGCGGACCCTGGGGATCGAGTCGCGACGGGTATAGACGCGCAGCCCTGGCTTGCTAACGCGCTTGAGCTGCGTCAGCACGGGGCGCTTTTCGACGTAGCGCAGCGTGATGCGGATCGTGCCTTGTGGATTATCCTTCACCACGTCGAAATCTTTGATATATCCCTCCTCCTTGAGGATGCGCGCAATCGCGATCTTCATATTTGAGGCAGGGATCATCACACGAGTATGCCGCGCCATGATCGCATTGCGCACGCGCGTCAGCATATCCGCGATAGGATCAGTCATGTTCATCGCCAGTCTCCTCGCTTCCCCTACCAGCTCGACTTGGTGACGCCTGGCAGCTCACCGCGCACAGCTCGCTCACGGAAGCAGATGCGGCACAGGCCAAACTTGCGCATGTAGGCGCGCGGTCGGCCGCAGATGTTGCACCTGTTGTGCTGCTGCGTCGTGAACTTGGGCTTGCGCTGGGACTTGACGATCTTTGAAGTTTTTGCCATCGTTGCCCCCTCCAGGGCGAGGGATCGGGCTTCGGCGTTCTTCTGCTACATCTCATACGCCGGTTTCCGGGCCCTTTGTCCCGCTTACGCGGAAATTTTCTCTTTTGCTTGTGACGTGAGGCGCTGACGAAGCGTCACACGGTAGCTCACACTACTTGCCGCCCTTGAACGGCATGCCGAGCAACCTCAGCAGACGCCGTCCTTCTTCGTCAGTGCGGGCGGTCGTCACTACCGTGATCTCCATCCCGCGCACCTTGTCGATTTTGTCGTAGTTGATCTCGGGGAAGACCAGCTGCTCGCGGATACCGAGCGTATAGTTGCCGCGCCCATCAAATGAGTCCGCCGAGACGCCCTGGAAGTCGCGCAGCCGGGGCAGCGCCACGTTGATCAGCTTATCCAGGAAGTCGTACATGCGGCGCCCACGCAACGTGACCATGCAACCAATCGACATGCCCTCGCGCAGCTTGAATGCCGCGACCGAGCGCTTTGCCTTGGTGACGACTGGGCGCTGGCCGGTGATGTCGGCGAGGTCACGCACCGCGTTTTCCATCGCCTTGGCATTCTGGATGGCTTCGCCCATGCCGATATTGATCACGACTTTGTGCAATGCAGGCACCTGCATGACGTTGTCGTAGTTGAACTCTTTTTGGAGGGCTGGCAGCACCTCGTTGTTATATTTCTGTTGCAGCCCTGGGGTTGCAGGGGTTGCAGTCTGTGCCGGTGATGTCGCCACTGTTTACTCCCTCGTGTGCTCCTGAATCGGCTGTCCGCACTGCTTGCAGACGCGGCGCGTGCGAATCTTCTGGTCGGCGCCCATCGGCACACGCTCGTGCGCAATGCGAGTCGGCTTGCCACATTCTGTGCATTTGACCTGCACATTTGAGGCGTGCAACGGCATCGGCTTTTCGATGATACCCGACTGCAACACCCCCCGGCCCGCGCGCACATGCTTCTTAGCGATATTCACACCCTCGACGATCACCTTGTTCTCGCGGGGGAGCGTGCGAATCACCGTGCCTGACTTGCCGCGGTCCTTGCCCGCCAACACCAGGACGGTATCACCTTTATGCACATGCAGCTTGGCCAGGTGCAGGGGCTTGCGCTGTTGCTCTCTCACTGCCATTGTTGTCTCACTCTTCCCAGCCCTTTGGCCCGTATTTCACAGTAGTCCAGTGTCTCCAGATCGGCACTTGTCTGCGCGACCTGTCTTACGCTCGCTACAGCACCTCAGGCGCGAGCGAGGCGATACGCAGGAAGTTGCGATCGCGCAGCTCGCGGGCAACCGGCCCGAAGACGCGGGTGCCGCGCGGGTTGTTACCGGCGGAGATAATCACCGCGGCGTTGTCGTCAAAGCGAATGGTGCTGCCGTCTCGCCGCGGATACTCCTTGGCTACGCGCACCACCACCGCCGTCACGACCTCGCCTTTCTTGACAGCGCCGTTCGGCGCCGCCTGCTTCACCGAGGCTTTGATCAGGTCGCCGACCTCGGCATACTTCTTCCGCGAGCCGCCCAGGATGCGGATGCACATGATTTCTTTAGCGCCGGTGTTATCGGCCACGGCCAGCCGGGTCTGTGGCTGAATCATGTTAGCGCTCCTCGCCCGACAGGTTGGGAGCCAGATCCCGGACGACCTCTTCGACCGGTCGCACTTGCACCGCGCGCTGGAGAATCTCCACCAGCCGCCAGCGCTTGTCTTTGCTCAGCGGGCGTGTCTCTTCGATACGCACGGTGTCGCCGATGCGCGCCGAGTTCTCCTCGTCGTGCGCCTTGAATGTGGTAGTATACTTGTATGTTCGCTTGTAGATACGGTCACGCTTCAGCGACTCGACGGCAACGACGATAGTCTTCTGCATCTTGTCGCTGGTGACCCGCCCCACCTTCTGCTGGCGACGGCCGCGCTCATCGGTCTTCGCGGCGTTTGTCCCCTGCGTGTTGGCTGGAGCGCCAGACACACTATTCGTGCTCATGCCTCGTCCTCGTCAGTCGTCGTCGCCACAGCCTCGGGCAGCGTGGCAGTTTCTGTCTCTTCCTCAAGCCCACCCTCCGCGGCAACACGTGCCGCATGGTTGAGCTCGCCAATATGATGCATCAGTCGGGCAACATCCGCCTTGACCTGTGGGAACTGGCGATTGTTCTTGACCTCGCCGCGCTCCTTTTGGAGGCGCAGGTCAAAGAGCTGACGCCGCAGCGTCTTCAACTCTTCTTGCGCCGACGTCATATCCATCGCCTGGATCTCGCGGCGCCGATCGTTAAGCTTCGACACTCTCGGCCTCCTGCTTCACCAGGAACTTCGTGGCAATCGGCAGCTTATTGGCTGCCAGGCGCATCGCCTCTTTGGCGACCTCCTCGCGCACGCCACCCAGCTCGAAGATAATGCGTCCCGGCTTGACGACCGCGACCCAGTGGTCGGGCGCGCCCTTACCAGAACCCATGCGCGTCTCGGCAGGCTTGGCCGACACAGGCTTATCCGGAAACACCCGGATCCACACCTTGCCGCCGCGCTTGATATAGCGGTTCATCGCGATACGCGCCGCTTCGATCTGGCGCGCTTCGAGCCAGATCGGCTCCAGCGCCTGCAAAGCAAACTCGCCGAAAGCAATGGTGTTGCCACGGTGAGCCGTGCCACGCATACGCCCGCGATGCTGCTTACGATGCTTTGTCCTATTTGGTGCCAACAACATGGCATTTGCTCCAGTTGGCCGGCCGCTGCCAGGGGCCGCGCACGTTGCCCAACGCTCCAAACGCAACGCTGGACGAAAAGGGACGTACGCCGTCACGCCCACGGCCCAAGACCGGCCATCACTATGCACACCCAGACGCCTTGGCGTCCTGTGCGCGACTTACGACTGCGACTCCTCGGCAGAAGTCGAAGGAGTTGACTTCGTCTCGGCCTCAGCGGTCTGCGCCGGGGTCGTCGCCCCTTCGCTGGCCGCAGGCGCCGGGAACTCATGCGCCGCGGGCGCCACATTTACGGGACCACTCGGCGGCAGGTTCGCCCCGACCTCCGGCGTAATCTCGCCGGTTGGCTGTGGGCGAGGTCCGCGCTCACCAGCAGGTCCACTCGGGCGAGCGCCAGCTGGACGTGGGCCGCGCTCGCCGCCGGGGCGAGGTCCACCTGCGCCGGCCGGACGCGGGCCACGCTCACCGCCAGGGCCACCACGTGGGCCACTGGGACGTGGGCCGCGCTCGCCGCCGGGGCGAGGACCACCTGCG
>DASVOW010000590.1:0-3463 GCA_036383155.1 Ktedonobacterales bacterium | reverse complement strand
TCGTTGCCTATTGCCAGGAAGAAGGCGTCGGGCGCATCTTCTTCGGCGATGTGCGCGACGTGCAGGACGGCATCCGCCACGGTGCGAACAACCAGAAGATCGCACAGTGGCCGCACGGCCAGTTCTACGACTACCTCGCCGACAAAGCGCGGCGGATGGGCATCCACGTCGCATATATCGCCGAGGACGGATCGACCGTCACCTGTAGCGCCTGCGGGCAACGGCAGATGAGTGCGCCACGGCGACGGACGGCCCGCTGCACAGGCTGTGGCACGCTGCACCATCGCGACGCAAACGGCGCCGCCAACATCTGCTCGCGCGGCTGCTATGGACAGTATGGCCTCGTGAGCGTCGAGCATATCACCCACCGGCGCCCGATTGCCGCCGGCCGATCGGAAGGATGCCTCCTCTCATCCACTCGAATCTCTGCCAAGCCAATGTAGCACAGGGCTGTATAGGATGGGTCTCAAGGCGGAAAGCTGGCATGGCGCCCATGCTATACTTCTATCGAAGAATTCGAAATCATACCCCTTGGGATAGGCCAATGCGCTACGCTGTATTCTGACGTTCTCGACGAGCTTGCTCAATTGATTCATCGGCGCGAACGGAGGGCCGCGGCGGCTTGCACTTCGTGCGCGGCTGTGGTCGCTGTTCTCGTGCACCTCCTCACTTGCGTCTGAGTCACCCTGACGAGATGTGATAACAAACGAGGAGCCAAGAGATGAACGAACTAACGATCGCCCTCCTGCAAATGACCGCCCACGGCACTGATCAAGATGCCAACCTGGCTAAAGGAGAGGCTTTTTGCCGGCGGGCTCAGCAGATGGGCGCAGATATAGTGCTGTTTCCCGAAATGTGGAATATCGGCTATACGTTTGAGTCGCCCAGGAAAGAGCATGCAGGCGATCTCTGGCGTGCTCCAGAACTCTGGAAGCCAGAAGACGACCCTTATCCTCCCGACGTGCAGGAGGCAGTGCGGCAGTGGCAGAATCGTGGTATTGGACGGGAGAGCCACTTCGTCACCCACTTTCAGGGGCTTGCTAAAGAGCTGGAGATGGCAATTGCGCTGACCTATCTGGAGGAGTGGGACGGTCCACCGCGCAACAGCGTCTCGCTCATTGACCGGCATGGCGAGATCGTGTTGACCTATGCCAAGGTCCACACGTGCGCCTTTGATCTGCCCGAAGCGGCTTGCACTCCCGGCGACGATTTCACTGTTTGCACCCTCGACACGGCGCGCGGAGCCGTCGCCGTCGGGGCAATGATCTGCTATGACCGAGAATTTCCTGAGAGCGCTCGCGTGCTCATGCTCAAAGGCGCGGAAATTATCCTCACTCCCAACGCCTGCGAGATGGAACGCAACCGCCTCAATCAGTTCCGTACACGCGCATACGAGAATGCCGTAGGGGTGGCTCTGGCAAATTACGCCGGACCACGGCTCGGGCACTCAGTGGCCTACGACCCGATAGCATTTGGCAGCGGTGGCGTATCGCGGGACACCCTGCTCGTAGAAGCGGGAGAGCAGGAAGATATTTACCTTGCCCGCTTCGATCTCGACGCACTGCGCAGCTGGCGTATGCGCGAGACGTGGGGCAACGCCTTTAGAAGGCCAGCCAGCTATAGCAGCCTGACGTCGCCCGACGTGCAGGCGCCGTTCATCCGTGTCAATGCGAAGGGTGAGCGGTATAGGGAGACGAACTAGCGCATCATGTGTGGGCGCTCACACGTCGTGCTCGGCGGGCGAATGGCAACGTCATCCGGGCGCGGCGGCGCCTGAACTGCCGTAGATTCCCGCGTCTGCCGCGCGGCGTCCTGCGGCCACCCATGCGCAGGACGCCGCCCGCAGCGCCGATGCTGAGGATCGAGCCGGCGCTGCCAATGCTCAAGAGACTGCCTTGACTGCCAATGCTGAGGATACTTCCCGCGCTGCCAATGGATAACACACTGCCCGAGCTGAACATGCTCGCCACACTGAAGAAGCTGGCGATGCTCGAAATGGAGCCAAAGCTTAGCATGCTCCTGATGCTGAACCTGCTCCTGATGTTGGCTGCTGCTGGCGACTGTGTGGCCTGGGCAGCCTGGGCAGGCTCAGCTGTTCCGGTCATGTCACGTCCAGCTGCAAGATCGCTCGTGTCTGACACTCGTTGCATGGTAACGCTCCATCTCCCTTTGAGCTTCAATCGGGCGGCAAAGCTGTCGCGCCGCTCTGGTGTCCCGCGTAGAGTGTGCCAATCTACACAGTGGGTGATGCGCGTGATCGTTGGTGAATGGGGTGTCGCGATTGAAGGCATATATCCACGTGGCGAATATCCACGTGGCGAGCCGGACCGAGTAGCGACAGCTACACACAGCGCAGCCCGACACGAAATAGCATATGAGCAGTACGACCATCGGGGTTCGCGTTTCACCTATCCGAAGGTGGTCTTGTGGCTAGCGCACGAACTCGATGAGGGGCGCGAAGGCGGTCAGCGCCAGCACCACGCCGTAGGATGCGCGCAGCGAGCGCCAGGGCAGCGCACATGCCGCCAGCACGCCCAGCACGACACCTGCGTCTTCCAGGCGAGCAGCGCCCCAGACATCGGCCCATTGGAGGTAGTTGACCAGGCTGAAGAGCACGGAATAGACCAACGCCATCAGGGGAACGGGATCACGGAGCAGGCTGCGCGGACCGTGCTGCCAGATAGCGGCCAGCGAGACGAAGATCGCGAACGCCAGTGGGATGCCGGCACAGAGCAGTGTCACACTGAAGTCGAAGTCGTGGCGGGTGCGCCAGAGGCCGAGGAACGGAACCGGCACCAGCGTCGCCACGCGGGTGTCGCTGGCGAAGAGCGGCCAGGTGCCGTAGAGGGAATGAAGCACCGCCTGCCAGGCGATGAAAGGGACGAGCGTGATAGCGGCGGACTGCGCCAGGGTGAGCCAGCGGCGCTGCGCGAGCAGCGGCAACGCCAGAATTGGCACGTAGAACACGAGTTGCTCGCGCGTGAGGATAGCAGCAGCGGCGGCAGCGGCTGCCCAGAGCGGGCGATTGCGTCGGAGGAGGTAGACGGCGACGACGATCCAGAGTACGCCGAAAGGGTCGGCCAGATCGCGCAGGAAACCGAGCAACTCGCCACAGAAGAGTCCGGCGGCAACGCCCATCCAGCGCGATACACCCATCTCGACAGCCATCTCGCCAATGAGATACACCACGACGAGCACGCCGATGAAATTCGCCAGCAGCAGGGTGTAGGGGATCAGCGCGGGCTGTCCCAGCGCCATGACACGCGCGACCATCGGATAGAAAATGCGCTGCCAGCGGAAGTACGGCTCATAGGCGGGGCAGTGCGCCTGATCGTGGGGGCAGGTCCAGATGATGGAGGGCTTGTATGCCAGGAAGAAGAAGAATTGCCCATCGTAGCCGACATCGCTGTTGACCGCGAGGTTTGAGATGCCGAGCCGTTTGGCGTCGGTGGTATTGACTTCG